>JADGIB010000347.1 GCA_019683665.1 Solirubrobacteraceae bacterium | reverse complement strand
GCGCCGGGACGCCGCCGCGCTACCCGAGCGCGGCGGCGCTCTCCCGCGCCGCCGCCGCGACCGCGGGCGCGGCCGAGGCCGGGTCGCGCCCGTCGGTCCACACCGCGGTGACCGCCGCCTCGCACTCGCGGCCGGGGACGAGGACCGGCACCCCGACGCCGGTCGCGCCGGGCAGCAGCTCGCTCGACGTCACCGCCCAGCCGCGCTCGCGCGCCTCGCGGATCGTCGCCCGCTCCCCGGGGCGCGGCGGCAGCCCGGCGAGGATCGCCACCCCGGAGGCGGCCTGGTCGAGCCGGTGGCGCAGGCCGGCCCGGTAGGAGATGTGCATGTCGCTGTTGCGCGGCTCGACGACGGCGGCGACGACGGCCTCCTCGCCGTCGCGGACCGTGAGCGCCGTCGTCGCGCGCAGCTCGTCGGCGAGCGTGCGCAGGCGGGCGACCGCGACCTCCTGCAGCCGCGGGCGGACCCGGCTGGCCAGCTCGATCAGCCCGGCGCCGAGGACGTAGCGGCCGTTCTCGCCGCGGACGGCGAGGCGCTGGTCGACGAGCGGCCCGAGCAGCCGGTAGATGCCGGCGCGGTGGGTGTCGAGCGCGGCCGCCAGCTCCGAGACCGACAGCCCGTCGGGGTGGTCGGCGAGGACGCGCAGCAGGCGCAGGCCCCGCTCCAGCGTCTGCGATCCGCCGCTCGTGCGCTCCGTCACGCCGGGCACCGTACCGCCCAGCTCCCGTAGACTTGCGCCGATGCCGGCGGCGGTCGTCCGCCGGCCGGGCGAGGAGACGATGGCCACGAGGGTCGACACCGCGGCGGTCGCGCCGGCCGATCGCAAGGGCTACTGGGCGGAGGCGAGCGCGCGCATGTTCGTTCCGCTCGAGTTCGAGCCCGCCCCGCGGCGGCCGTTCTCCGGCTGGATGCAGGGCGGCCCGCTCGCCGACGTGCAGCTCTGCGAGCTGGCCGCCACCCCGCACGTCGTCGCCCGCACCCCGCGCCTGGCCGACACCGGCGACGGCGCCTACTTCAAGTTGAACCTCGTCGTCGAGGGGCAGATGATCGTGCGCCAGGACGGCCGCGAGACGCTCATCGGCGCCGGCGACTTCACGATCTGCGACTGCGCGCGCCCCTACGCGATCGAGACGCGCACCCCGCTGCGGCTGCTCATCTGCATGCTCCCGCAGGAGGCGCTGTCGATCACGCCGGAGCGGATGGCCCGGATCACGGCGACCTCGGTCCCGGGCGGGCACGGCGTCGGCTGGCTGCTGGCCCCGTTCCTCGACCGGCTCGCGCGCCTGGCCCAGGCCGGCGCCGTCACCTCGGAGGTCGAGCGCGCCGCCCAGAGCGCGGTCTCGCTCGTCGAGAACCTGTGCACGGCCCAGCTGCGCGAGCGCAGCGGCCTCGACGCCTCGGCCCGCGACGAGCTCGCCCGCCGGATGCGCGAGTACATCGACGAGCACCTCGGCGACCCGGACCTGACGCCGGACCGGATCGCCGCCGCCCACCACGTCTCGCGCCGCTACCTCTACAAGCTGTTCGCCGCCGACGGCGTGAGCGTCTCGCGCTGGATCCGCGAGCGCCGCCTCGAGCGCTGCCGCCGCGACCTCGCCAACCCGGTCCTCGGCGACCTCAGCGTCAGCGCGATCGCGCTGCGCCACGGCTTCACCGACCCCGCCCACTTCAGCCGCCTGTTCCGCGCCGCCTACGGCGTCACCCCCTCCCAGTACCGCCGCGACGCCGCCTGAGCGCTCGCGGTGCACGGACGCGCAAGGCCTGTGCCCGGGCCTGCAAGCGCGCCGGCCCGTCACGCCCGAGACTGGGCGCACCGCAGCGGTGCCGCGAGGAGAGAGGGGAGGAGATGGAGAGCGCTGACGTCATCGTCGTCGGATCGGGCTCGGCGGGCGCCGTGATCGCGCGCCGTCTCGTCGAGGCCGACCTCGACGTGCTCCTGCTCGAGGCCGGAGGGCCCGACGAGGACCCGGCCATCCACGACCCGGGGCGGCTGTTCGAGCTGTGGGACGGCCCCAGCGACTGGGGCTACCGCACCGCTCCGCAGCGCGCCTGCACCAGCCGCCGGCTGCACTGGCCGCGCGGGCGGGTGCTCGGCGGGTCCAGCGCCCTGAACGGGATGATCTACGTGCGCGGCAGCCGCGCCGACTACGACACGTGGGCGCACCTCGGCAACCGCGGCTGGGCCTACGACGACGTCCTGCCGCTGTTCAAGCGCTCCGAGGACTTCGACGGCGGCGCCGGCCCCTACCACGGCACCGGCGGCCCGCTGCGGGTCATGTCCCGCTACGAACCGCACCCGGTCATCGCCGACGCGATCGCCGCGACCCAGGACCTCGGCATCCCGGCCAACGACGACTGCAACGCCGAGCGCCAGGAGGGCGTCGGCCGCTGCCACCTGACGATCCGCGACGGGCGCCGCGACAGCGTCGCCCGCGCGTTCCTCGGGCCGGTCGCCGGGCGGCCGAACCTGACGATCCGCACCGGGACCCGCGCCCTGCGGCTCGTGTTCGACGGCGACCGCTGCAGCGGCGTCGAGGTCGACGCGGGCGGCGGCGCGACCGAGATCCTGCGCGCCGAGCACGAGGTCGTCGTGTGCGCGGGCACGATCGAGTCGCCGCGCCTGCTCATGCTGTCGGGCATCGGGCCGCAGGACGAGCTGCGCCGCCACGGGATCGACGTGCGCGTCGACCTGCCCGGCGTCGGCGCCAACCTCCACGACCACGTCATCGTCCCGGTCATCTTCGGCGCCGGCCGCGAGGTCCCGCCCTGCCTGCCGGGCCTGCAGCCGCTGCACGCCCACTTCTTCTGGCGCAGCCGCAGCGACCTCGCCGGGCCCGACATCCAGCCGATCTTCTTCCACCTCCCGCTCTACCCGGAGGGCGTCAGCGGCCCCGAGCACGGCTTCACCCTGAACGCCGGGATCGTGCGGCCGGCCAGCCGCGGGCGCCTCACGCTCACGTCGGCCGACCCGACCGCGCCGCTGGACCTCGACCCGGCGCTGCTGACGCGGGAGGCCGACGTCGAGGCGATGCTCTTCGCGGTCAAGCTGTGCCGCGAGATCGGCCGCCAGCCGGCGCTGGCGCCCTGGGAGCCGGCCGAGGTCCTCCCCGGCCCCGGGGTGACGACGGACGCCGAGCTGCGGCGCTTCATCGCCGAGCAGGCGATCACCTACCACCACCAGGTCGGCACCTGCCGCATGGGCCTCGGCGCCGCCCCCCCCCGCGCCCCCCCCCGCCGCGGGCGCGGCGGCGGCGGCCAGCGGGTGGCC
>JADGIB010000032.1 GCA_019683665.1 Solirubrobacteraceae bacterium | reverse complement strand
TCAAGGATCACGGGCTGCGTTGCGAGCCGCTGGATGTGGTGCTCGACGGCGCCGACCTGGCCGTGATCGTCACCGCCCACCCGGACATCGACCACCACGGGATCGCCTCGCGCGTGCCGGCGCTGCTGGACCTCCGCGGCGTCACGCGCGGCGTCGAGTCCGCGAACATCGTCCGCCTGTGAACGTCGGCGTCGTCGGACTGGGCTACTGGGGCCCGAACCTCGCGCGCAACTTCGACGCGCTCCCGGACTGCGAGCTGACGTGGCTGTGCGACGGGCGCGAGGAGGTCCGCGCCCGGTTCCAGCCGCTCTACCGCCAGACCCGCTTCACCGGCGAGCTCGACGACCTGCTCAACGACGACGAGCTCGACGCCGTCGTCCTCGCCACGCCGGTGCCCACCCACGCCGAGCTCGCGATCCGCGTGCTCGAGGCCGGCAAGCACTGCTTCGTCGAGAAGCCGCTGGCCACGAACACCGCCGACGCCGAGCGCGCCGTCGCCGCCGCCGAGCGCGCCGGCCGGATCCTCATGGTCGGCCACCTGCTCCAGTACCACCCGGGCGTCAACAAGCTCAAGGAGCTCGTCGACGCCGGCGAGCTGGGCGACATCCACTACATCTACGGCAACCGGCTCAACCTCGGGCAGCTGCGCCAGGAGGAGAACGCGCTCTGGTCGCTGGGCGCCCACGACATCTCCGTCGTCCTCCACCTCGCCGGCAACGAGGAGCCCTACGAGTTCTCGGCCCGCGGCGAGTGCTACATGCGCCCGGGGATCGAGGACGTCGTCTTCGGCTTCATGCGCTTCCCGTCCGGCTTGGCCGCGCACCTGCACCTGAGCTGGCTCGACCCGCACAAGGCGCGGCGCTTCACCGTCGTCGGCTCCAAGCGCATGGCGACGTTCGACGACATGGACCTCGAGCGCAAGGTCACCCTGTACGACAAGGGCTTCGACGAGTCGATCCACAACTACGGCGAGTACGTCATGCGCTCCGGCGACATCTGGAGCCCGCGCGTCCCCAACGACGAGCCGCTGCGCCTCGAGTGCCAGCACTTCCTCGACTGCATCCGCGAGAACCGCGCGCCGGTCTCCGACGGCCACAGCGGCCTGCGCGTCGTGCGCGTCCTCGAGCGGCTGCAGGAGGAGCTGGAGCGGCATCGGCGGCCGGAGGCGGCGGCCCGTGGCTGAGCCCGTGCTCGGCGAGGGCGTCGTCGTCGGCGAGGGCGTCACGTTCGGCGAGAACGTCGTCGTCCACGCCGGGACCGTCATCGGCGACGGCTGCGTCATCGAGGACAACGTCGTCCTCGGCAAGGTGCCGAAGCTCGCCCGGTCGAGCGCCGCGGCGGGCCGGCCGGCGCCGCCCGCCCTCCAGCTCGGCGAGCGGGTGACCGTCTGCAGCGGCGCCGTCGTCTTCGCCGGCGCCCGCATCGGCGACCGCGCCATCCTCGGCGACCAGACCTACGTCCGCGAGCGGGCCGAGATCGGCCCCGACACCGTCATCGGCCGCGGCTCCTGTGTCGACAACGACGTCCGCATCGGCGCCCGCTGCAAGATCCAGACCATGGTCTACCTGACCGCCCACTCGCTCGTCGAGGACGACGTCTTCGTCGGCCCGTGCGCGATGACGACGAACGACGACACGATGTCGCGCCACGGCCCGGACTACGAGCTGAAGGGCGCGACGCTGCGCCGCGCCAGCCGCATCGGCGGCGGCGCCGTGCTCACCCCGGGCGTCGTCGTCAACGAGGAGGGCTTCGTCGCCGCCGGCGCGCTCGTCACCCGCGACGTCCCGCCGCGCGGGGTCGTCCTCGGCGTCCCGGCGCGCGTCATCCGCGACGTGCCCGACGAGGACCTGCTCGAGAACTGGCGCTGACGCCGGCCCGAGAGGCCGGTGGAACGCCCGCCCCGAGGGCTCGGTCGCGCTGGGAGATCTCTCCCAGCCCTCAACAAACCCGACCGTCCCTCCGATACTCGCGGGCGTGGTCCGTCGCAGTGCCGTGCTCGCAACGCTCGTCGCCGTCCTGGCGGCGGCCGCGCCCGCCGCGGCGGCGCCCGTCGGCCTGCGCACGCTGATCCCCGGCGCCCACGGCGAGGACGTCCGCACCGTCCAGTCGCTGCTGCGCGAGCTCATGGGGGAGCGGATCGCCGTCGACGGCGTCTACGGCCCGCAGACGACCGAGGCCGCGCGCCGCTTCGAGATCGCCAACGCGCTCGGCGTCAACGGCCGCCTCACCCGCGGCGAGCAGCGCCTCCTGCGCCGCTTCACCCGCGACGCCCGGGCCGAGCGCCGGGCCGCCGCCGCGCTCGAGCGGGCCGCCGCCCAGACGGCGCCGGCCGAGCAGCCCGTCGCCGCCGACCCGGCCGCCGCGCCCGCCCCGGCCGCGGCCCCGGCCGAGACCGCGGTCCTCAACCCCGACGGCACCGCCACCGCCCCGGCCTCCGCGCCGCCCGCCGTCCACGCGATCGTCGCCGCCGCCAACGAGATCGCCGGCGCCCCGTACCGCTACGGCGGCGGCCACCGCTCCTGGGTCGACACCGGCTACGACTGCTCGGGCTCGGTCTCCTACGCCCTCCACGGCGCCGGGCTGCTCGCGAGCGCGATGCCCTCCGGCAGCTTCGAGACGTGGGGCGAGCCCGGGCCCGGGAGGTGGGTCACGATCTACGCCCACAAGACCCACATGTACATGGTTGTTGCGGGCCTGCGCTTCGACACGTCCGGCGCCAGGCCGTCGCGCTGGCAGCTCGCCCCGCGCTCGCCGGCCGGCTTCACCGTCCGCCACCCGCCCGGCCTCTAGCCCCGCCCGCGTGCGCACCCCCGGGCCGACGCAGGATCGCGTTCAGCGGCGGCGAGACCGCACCTTCGCCGCCCGCCGGCGGTTCCCGGAGAACGCCGTGACCCATCGACGTCTCCGCAGGACCCTCCTCCTCGCCCTCCTCGCCCTCGCCGCGCTCCCGGCCGCCGCCTCCGGCGCCGACCACGGGCCGTGCGTCGTCGGCACGAGCGGCGGCGAGCAGTGCACGATCTGGTACGGCCGCGTCGTCGCCGTCGACGACGGCGACACGCTGACCGTGAAGGTCGGCAGCCGCACCCAGCGCGTGCGGATCACCGGCATCCAGGCGATGGAGCTGACGAGCTACAACCCGCGCCGCCGGGCCGGGCAGTGCCACGCCGTCGAGGCCGCCGAGCGGCTCGAGCAGCTCGTCGCCCAGGGCAAGGGGCAGGTGCGCCTGGCGGCGATGGACCACCGCAGCGCGTCGCGCGGGCGCCCGATGCGCTCGGTCGCCGTTCGGCGCGGCGACCGCTGGGTCGACGTCGGGCGCACGCTCCTGCGCGAGGGGCTCGTCCTGTGGATGCCGAGCCGCACCGAGTGGGCGTGGAACCCGCGCTACGCGATCTACGTCGAGCAGGCCCAGGCCGCCCGCGTCGGCCTGTGGGACACGAGCGCCTGCGGCGCCGGCCCGAACGAGGGCCACCCGCTGAAGCTGTGGGTGAACTGGAAGAGCGACGCCAGCCAGCCCGGCAACCCCGACAACGAGTGGGTGCGCATCCGCAACCTCGACGCCGAGCGCCCGCTGCCGATCGGCGGCTGGTGGCTGCGCGACTCCGGCCTGCGCGAGTACCGCTTCCCGCCGCACGCGGTGATCCCCGCCGGCGGCGTCATCACGCTCTACGTCGGCGAGGGCTTCGACGACGAGACGACCTTCCACTGGGGCCAACGCCAGGAGGTCTTCGACAACGTCCGCCGCGACATCCAGTCCGGCGACGGCGCCTACCTGTTCGACCCCGACGGCGACATGCGCGCCTGGATGACGTACCCGTGCCGGACGAACTGCGGCGACCCGAACGTGAACGCGTTCGAGCTCGTCGTGCAGCCGAAGGGCCGCCGCGAGTGGATCGGGGTGCGCAACGTGTCGCCGTACCCGGTCGGCCTGGAGGGCTACCGCCTCACCGTCCGCGGCCACATCTACGCGTTCGACTCCGACGCCGTCCTGCAGCCGGGCGAGATGCTGCGCGTCCACACGCGGCGCGACCCGGAGCGCGACACGCGCCTGGAGAAGGGCTGGGGGCAGGAGTGGCCGATCGTGCCCAACCGCCGCGGCACGGCCCGCCTGAGCACGTTCACCGACGCCGTCCTCGCCTGCGTCGCCTGGGGCTCCGCGAGCTGCTGAGCGCCCCGCTCCACGCCGCGGCGCCATATCGGTCATGCTCCGTCGTCATGACCGCGAAGGAGGACTCATGAAGCTGATCGGTGCCGGCCTGCCGCGGACTGCGACGACCTCCCAGATGCTGGCATTCGAGACGCTCGGGCTGGGCCCCTGCTACCACATGCGCGATCTCATGGCGAACCTGGACCAGGTGGCGCTGTGGGAGCGCGCGCTGGCAGGCGACGCGCCGTGGGACGAGCTCTTCGCCGGCTACCAGTCGACGACCGACTGGCCGTCCGCGTACCACTGGCGCGAGCTGATCGAGGTCTACCCCGACGCGAAGGTCCTCCTCAGCGTCCGCGACGGCTACGCGTGGGAGCGCTCGATGCGCGACACGATCTGGCCGATGTACCACGCCGACACGCTCCTGCACCACATGAGCCGGGCGCGCTACCACGTCGACCCGCAGTGGCGCGGCTGGGTCGACCTCATGGTCCGGATGACGTGGACGCACGACGCGCCGTTCGCCGGCGCCTACGCCGACAGCGGCTCGATGATCGACGCGATGGAGCGCTGGAACGACGAGGTCATCGCCACCGTCCCGTCCGGCCGGCTGCTCGTGTGGCGCCCCGAGGACGGCTGGGAGCCGCTGTGCGAGTTCCTCGAGGTCCCAGTGCCCGACGAGCCGTTCCCGCACGTCAACGACACGCAGGCGTTCCGCGAGCTGATCGTCGGCGGCTCGCTGCGCGCGGTGCAGGCGTGGTTCGACGCAGAGACCGCCACGGAGCCGGTCCGCGGCTGACGCGCCGCGAGGCGCTCGCGCTCGGCGGCGCGGGCGCGCTCGCCGCGGGGCTGGCCGCCTGCGGGGACGACGACGAGCCCGACGTCTCGCGCGCCGAGGACGCGCCGAACGTCCTGCTCATCGTCACCGACTCGACGCGCCAGGACTACCTCGGCGCCTACAACCCGGACGCGCCCGCTCCGACCCCGAACCTCGACGCGCTCGCCCGCCAGTCGCTGCGCTTCACCCACGCGGTGCCGGAGGCGATGCCGACCGGCATGGTCCGCCGCGCGCTGCTGACCGGCCAGCGGGTGTTCCCGATGCGCGACTGGGTCCGCACCGAGGGGCTGCCGCCGACGCCGGGCTGGTCGGGCATCCAGCCCCACCAGCCGGTCCTCACGCGCGTGCTCGGCGCCGCCGGGGTGACGACCGGCTACGCGACCGACAACCCGTTCCTCGTCGGCCCCGTCTACGAGGCGTTCCGCCGCACGCTCGACCTCTCCGCCGCCGACCTGTCCCAGGCCTCCTACCGCGACTACAACATCCCGTTCACCCGCCTGGCCCCGCGCAGCGCGATCGTGCGCTACCTGCTGCCGGAGCTGTCCGACACCGTCGAGGTGCGGCGCCTGCGCAGCTACGTCGGCTGGAACAGCCTCTACCGGACGAGCGCCCGCCGCTACTCGGCCGCGCGGGTCATGTCGGGCGGGATGCGGATCCTCGAGCAGATGCGCGACCGCCGGCCGTTCTTCCTCGGCGTCGACGCGTTCGACCCGCACGAGCCGTTCGACCCGCCGGAGTCCGAGTACGTGCGGCTGTTCGGCCGCGAGCGCCGCGGGCTGCAGAAGGAGGGCATCCAGCCGATCCAGCCGTTCAACACGCCGGCCAGCTACGCCTCGAAGCTCGACCTCGACGAGGAGGACCTCCAGGTCATCCGCCAGCTCTACGCGGGCGAGCTCGCCTTCGCGGACGCGTGGATCGGGCGGCTGCTGAACCGGCTCGACGACCTCGGCCTGGCCGACGACACCGTCGTCATCTACCTCAGCGACCACGGGGTCATGCTCGGCGAGCACGACATCCTCGGCAAGGCGGCCTCCGAGCCGTACCGCGAGATCTACCGGATACCGTACGTCATCCGGGACCCGTCGGGCCGGCGCGCGGGCGAGACGAGCGGCTACTTCGCCTCCACCCACGACGTCGCCCGCACCGTCCTGTCGCTCATGGGGATCCGCGCCCCCGGCGCGATGGACGGCGAGGACCTCAGCGTCCTGTTCGAGGGCGGCGAGCCGCCCGCGCGGCCGATCTGGACCTCCGCCTACCAGGACACGTACCTCGCCGGAGACGAGCGCTGGGTGCTGATCGCGCCCGAGAGCGGGAAGGTCCGCCGGCTCTACGACAACGCCACCGACCCCGAGCAGCTGCACGACGTCGCCGACCGCCACCCGGAGAAGCTCGAGGAGCTGTGGCAGGCGCTGATCGACGCGGCCGGGGGCACCCTGCCGGTCTTCGGGCTGGCGGAGGTGGTCGGCGGCTGATGGGCGGTCGGGAGGCCGCCGGCGGGCTGCGCCGGCGCGGGCTGCTCGGGGCCGCCCTGGCGGGGGCGGCCGCGCTCGCGGGCCTGCGGCCCCGGTGGGCCGGCGCGGTCGAGGACGGCGCGCCCGGCACCGGCCCGCTGCGCACGGGCGAGCGCCCGAACGTCCTGCTCGTCGTCCTGCACGGGATGCGCGCCGACGCCGTCGGCGCCTACGACGGCGACGGGGCGCGCACCCCGAACCTCGACCGCCTCGCCGACCGGGCGCTGCGCGTCGCGCGCGCGATCCCGGAGGGGCTGCCGGCGGTGCCGGTGCGCCGCGCCCTGCTCACCGGCATGCGCACGTACCCGTTCCGCGACTGGCGCGCGGTCGAGGGCATCCCGGCGATCCCGGGCTGGAACCCGATCTGGCCCCACCAGCCGCTGCTGCCCGAGGTGCTGGCCGACGGCGGCGTCCACGTCCGGATCGTCAGCGACGACCCGCTGCTCGGCGGCGACCGGCTCGACCCGTTCCTCGAGCGCACGCAGCCGGTCCCCGGCCTCGAGGGCTGCGACGCCGGCGACGACCCGTGCGGGGCCTGCCTGCCGTGCCTGCGCGCCGCCGAGGACGAGGTGCCCGGCTACCTCGTGCCGCTCGCCGACGGCCTGCGCGCCCGCCCCGACCCGACCGCGCGCGTCCTCGCCCGGGCGGCCGAGCGCCTCGAGGCGCTGCGCGACCGCCAGCCGTTCTTCCTCATGGCCGACGTGTTCGACCCCGCCGACGTCGCGCGGCTGCCGGTCGCCTTCGTCGACGGCCCCGCCGACGAGGGGCGCGACGTCTACCGGCCCGGCCGCAGCGCGCTCGTCCGGCGCGTCCCGGTCGCGGTCGACGACGCGACCGCCCGCGAGGTGCGCCGCCGCTACCTGGCCCAGCAGACCGAGAACGACGCCGCGCTCGGCGGGCTCCTCGACCGCCTCGACGAGCTCGGGCTGCGCGAGCGCACGCTGGTGTGGGTGCTCAGCGACGGGGCGGTCGCGCTCGGCGAGCACGGCGTGTGGGGCCACCCGCAGGGGGTCGGGATGCGCGCCCCCTACGAGGTCCCGTACCTCATCGCCGACCCGTCGGGCCGCCGCGCCGGCGAGCACAGCGAGTACCTCGCCACGACCCACGACGTCGCCCCGACGATCATCGGCCGCCTCGGGCTGCGCCGGCCGGGGCGCATGAACGGGGAGGACCTCGAGGCGCTCCTCGACGAGGAGGAGCTGCCGGCGCGGACGACGTTCACGACGATGGTCGGCACGACGATCGTCGCCGGCCACCGCGACCAGGACGACGACGATGACGAGTTCGTGCTCGTCGCCGACCTCGACGACCAGTCGCGCCGGGTCTTCGACGAGGACGGCGACGACGAGACGTCCGGCGAGGGCCCGCGTCTGGACGAGCTGTGGCGGGCGGCGATCGTCGCCGGCGGCGGGACGCTGCCCGAGTTCGGCGAGGACGCGGCGCTGCGCCCGCCCTACCCCGACGACGACCACGAGGACGAGCGCGACGAGCTCAAGGACGATGCCGACGCCGACTGACGTCCCCGCCCGCCGGCTCGTCAACCCGCCGGCCGCCTGGCTGCACGCCCACCGCCGCTCGATCTTCGGGGTCATGCTCGTCGGCTGGGCGATGTCGATGCTCGACGCGTCGATCGTCAACATCGCCATCCCCGAGCTGCAGCGCCGCCTGGAGGCCGACGTCGCGACCGCCTCCTGGGTCATCAACGCCTACAACATCGCCTTCGCGGTCCTGCTCGTGCCGATGGGGCGCCTGGCCGACCAGTTCGGCCGCCGGCGGATGTTCGTCGCCGGCATGGCCGTCTTCACCGCCGGGTCGGCGCTGTGCGCGGCCTCGCCGACGATCGGGACGCTCATCGCCGCCCGCGCGATCCAGGGCGTCGGGGCCGGGATGCTCGCCCCGCTCGGGTTCGCGATGGCCGTGCTCGTCTTCCCGCCCGAGCGGCGCGGGTTCGGCCTCTCGCTCATCGCCGTCGCCGCGCTCGTCGCCAACGCCTCCGGGCCGCTGCTCGGCGGCGCGCTCATCGCGCTTGCGGGCTGGTGGCTGCTGTTCCTCGTCAACGTCCCCGTCGGGATCGCCGCGATCGTCCTCGCGCGGCGCTGGTGGCCGGAGACGTTCGACCCGGACGCCCGGCGCGGCATCGACTGGCTCGGGATGGCGCTGCTGGCGTCCTGCGTGGGCTGCCTCGTCTTCGCCCTCGTGCAGGCGAACGGGCGCGGCTGGACCGACGTCCTCGTCCTGTGGCTGCTGCAGCTGTCGCTCATCCTCGGCGCCGGCTTCTGGGCCTCGCAGCGCTTCGGGCGCGTCCCGATGCTGCCGCCCGACCTCGTCGGCGAGCGGCGCTTCCGGTCGGCGAACCTGGCGATGCTCCTGTTCGCCGCCGGGTTCATGGGCGCGCTGCTCATGCTGTCGCTCGTCTTCATCGACCTGTGGGGCTACACGCCCCTGGAGGCGGGCCTGGCGATCACGCCGATGCCGGTCGCCGGCCTGATCGCCTGGCCGATCGCCGGGCGCACCGCGGGCCGCGTCCCGGCCCAGAAGGTCGCGGTGCCGGCGCTGGCGGTCGTCGCCGCCGGCCTCGTGTGGCTGTCGCTGCTGCCCGCGACCGCCGGCGCGGCCGTCGACTACCTCGTCGTCCTGCCCGGCCTGATCCTCGCCGGGCTCGGGATGGGCGTCGCCTTCCCGTCGATCAACGTCGGGGCGATGAGCGCGGTGCCGCCGCCGCGGGCGGGCGCGGCCTCCGGGGTGCTGAACACGGCCCGCCAGCTCGGCGGCGCGCTCGGGGTCGCGCTCCTCGTCGCGGTCGTCCTCGGCGTCGGGGCGATCTTCGCGCCGTCGCTGCGCGCCGACGTCGAGGACCTCGCGCGCTCGTACGCGATCCCGAACGAGCGCGCGCACGAGACGATCGAGCGCACGCTGCGGGACTTCTACGGCCAGAGCCCGGAGCGGCTGGACCCGATCGGCTTCGACGAGCGCGTCGCCGACCGGGCGGCGCAGACCGCCCGCGAGGGCTACGCGTGGGCGTTCCGGGGCGCCGCCGTCCTGACGCTGCTGGCGCTGTGGTCGGCGCGGCGGATGGCGCCGGCGGGAGCGGGGGCGCGCCGCGATCGCGCGCTCGCCGCGCGGGACCGTCCCGCGCTCTAGACTCACCGCGCGTTCGATGCGCCACGCCGCCCTGCCCGCCCATCGCTACCCGCTCATCGACGCGATCCGCGCGCTGGCGGCGCTCTCGATCGCCTTCTTCCACACCTACGCCTGGGGACCGGACGCGACGACCGACGTCGGGCGCGTCATCGAGCGGCTGGCGGCGAACCTCGCCGTCGGCGTGCCGATCTTCTTCGTCATCTCCGGCTTCGTCCTCTACCGGCCGTGGGTGGCGGCGCGCGCCGAGGGGCGGCCGCGGCCGAGCGTCGCCGCCTACGCGTGGCGGCGCGTCCTGCGGATCGTGCCCGCCTTCTGGGTGGCGATGCTCGTCGCCGTCGCCTGCTTCGACCGCTGGGACGAGCTGTTCAGCTCCCGCGGCCTGGCCTCGTTCCTGTTCGCCCAGGTCTACACCTCCGAGCACGTCGGCATCCTCGGCGTCGCCTGGAGCCTCGACGTCGAGGTCGTCTGGTACGCGGCGCTGCCGGTGCTCGCGACGGCCGCCGCCTGGTGGGCGGCCCGCCGCGACGGCGACGAGTGGACGCCGGTGCTCGCGATCACGGCCGTCGGGCTGGTCCTGCTCACCGCCTACTACGTCGGCGGGGCCCCGGCCTGGTGGGGCAACCTCATGCCGATCTGGCTCGGGCACTTCGGCGCCGGGATGGCGCTGGCGGTGATCAGCGTCCGCGACTGGGCGCCCGCGCGCCGCGTCGCCGCCCACGGCCTGCTCTGCGTCCTCTTCGCCGGGGCGGTCTACACCGCGATGTCGGTCAACGACTACCTCGTCATCCTCGACGTCCCGCACCCGGCCTGGCTGACGCCGTTCCTGGACCTCGTGCTCGGGATCGTCGTCGCCGTCGCGCTGCTGCTGCCGGCGATCTTCGACGACGGCCCGCGCAGCCCGCTGAAGCGGCTCGTCGGCAGTCGCCCGGTGATCTACCTCGGCGTCGTCTCCTACGGGATCTTCCTCTACCACGACACCGCCTTCCGGCTGCTCGCCGACGCCGGGGTCGAGGTGTACGGCCTGGCGCCGGGTGCGCTGCTCGGCTTCGCGCTGACGATCGCGATGGCCGCCGCGAGCTGGCACCTCCTCGAGCAGCCGATCATGCGGCTGCGCCGGCTCGTGCCGGGCCGCCGCGGGCCCGCGGGCGCCGCCGCCCCCGCGGGCGCCGCCGCTCCGGCGCTCGGCGACGCGCCGGCGGCCGGCGAGCTCGGCCCCGCCCCGGCCTACGCGTCGAGCGTGTCGAGCGCGTCGACGACCCGCTCGGCGGCGCGGCCGTCGCCGTAGGGCTGCGGGTGCTCGGCCGGCAGCGGCCGGTCGAGCGCGGCGATCGCCTGCTCGGCGTCGAGGTCGACGAGGACGTTCCAGCCCGACTCGACCGTCTCGACCCACTCGGTCGTGTCGCGCATCGTCACGCAGCGGGCGCGGGCCAGGAACGCCTCCTTCTGCACGCCGCCGGAGTCGGTGAGGACCGCGTGCGCGTGGACGAGCAGGGCGGTGAAGTCGAGGTAGCCGAGCGGCGGCGCCAGCGTCACGTGGCGGGCGAGCTCGTCGAGCCACCCGGCCGCGGTCAGGCGCGCCTTCGTGCGCGGGTGCAGCGGCAGCACCACCGGGTACGGGACGGCGACGAGCAGGTCGACGAGGGCCCGCAGGCGGGCGGGGTCGTCGACGTTCGCGGCCCGGTGGGCGGTGCAGACGACGAAGCCGCCCGGCTCGACGCCGTAGCGCTCGAGGACCGCGGTGTTCTGCGCGGCGATCGGGCGGAAGAGGTCGGCCACGTCGACCATGACGTCGCCGACCCAGACGATCCGCCCGCGCGGGTGCTCGCGCTCGAGGTTGGCCTGCGCGGTGCGCGACGGGACGAGCAGCAGGTCGCTGAGCGCGTCGGTCAGCACGCGGTTCTGCTCCTCGGGCATCGACCAGTCCCACGAGCGCATGCCCGCCTCGACGTGGGCGACCGGGATCCCGGCCTGGACGGCGGCCAGGCCGCCGGTCAGCGTCGAGTTCGTGTCGCCGTAGACGAGGACGACGTCGGGCCGCTGCTCGGCGACGAGCGGGCCGAGCGCAGCGAGCTGGCGGGCGGTCTGCTCGGTGTTGCCGCCGCCGCCGAGGCCGAGCTGGATCTCCGGCTTGGGGACGCCGAGCTCGCGCTCGAAGATCGTCGACAGCTCGTCGTCGAAGTGCTGGCCGGTGTGGACGAGCACCTCCTCGTGGCGGGTGCGCAGCACCCGCGAGACGGCGGCGGCCTTGACGGACTGGGGTCGGTTGCCGAGGACGGTGAGGACGCGCACGGCGGCGCATCCTAGGGGTCAGCGCGACAGGAGCCGCCGCGCGCGGCGCCTGGCCCGGGACGCGGCGATGCGCCAGAGCGGCTGCGGCGGGACCGGCCGGGCCTGCTCGCGCAGGCGCCGGAACCGCTCGACCGGAACGACCATGAGCCCGCGCGGGTCGGGGAGCTGCTCGTAGACGGGCGGGACCGGCCGGCGGCGCAGCCCGAGGTCGGCGAACACGGCCATCCGCGCGGCGATCTCGTCGCCGCGGGCGACGGCGCGTCCGTCGCCGGCGAGCGGCTCGAGCACCGCCGGGTCCTCCATCCGGTAGCCGTAGAACGCGGCGAGGCGGCCGACGCGGGCGGCGAGCCGCTCGCGCTTGACCGGCTCCAGGCGGCCCACCCACGCCGAGATCCGCGACACGTCGATCGGGTCGTCGACGACCGTGCGCCCCTCGACGACCCGCCGCCCGCCGCGCGCGGCCTGCACCTCGTCGTGGGCGAGCACCTCGTCGGCCCACGGCTCGTCGAGCCAGGCCAGCAGCTCGCGCATGACCGGCTCGGGCTGGAGGACGAGGTCCTCGTAGCGCAGGACGACGAAGCGCGCCGGCCGCCTGGCCGCCTGGCGGGCCAGCTCGCGGGCGTAGCGGTCGTAGTGGATCGCCGCCTTCGGCATCGAGTGCCTCCAGCGGCGCATGTTCGAGGCGACGACGGCGCCCGGGTGGCGGATGATCCCGACGAACCGGGCGTCCGGGAACAGGCGGGCCATCGCGTCGACGTGCCAGGTGTGGATCGGCGTCTTCTCGCCCCAGCGCCGCTTCCCGTGCTGCTCGGCGTAGCGCATGAAGAGGGTGTCGTAGAGCTCGCGCAGCAGGCCGTCGAGCTCGTCGTCGGTCCAGCCCAGCCGCCGCGCCCAGCCGCGCCCGCTGTGCTTGAACGGGATGTGGCGGTGCGCCTTGTAGGCGCGCATGAAGCCGGTCTCGGGCGGGATCGCGATGTGCGGATGGCTGTCGAGCATCAGCCGCAGCAGCGTCGTGCCCGAGCCCATCGGCCCGACGATGAAGATGGGACCCGCACCCACGGCGGGCCATGATGCCAGGCCGCCTGACGTGGCGGCCTTGCGCTCCAGCCGCCGATCAGAGTAGCTTGAACGCTGGTGTTCGCTGGTGGCGGTCGCCTCGTCGCGGGAGGAGCGGCGGGCACCTCCGGACGGTCCCGCTGATCGAACGGAGGAGGGTCCCATGAGGTTCAGGCCGGTCCTCGCGTGCGCCGTGGCGGCGTGCGCGCTCACGGCGGCGCTGCCGGCGGCGGCGTCCGCGGCGCCGCGCAAGGCGCCGAAGGTGCAGGCCAACACCGCGCAGACGAACGCGGCGCTGGAGGAGGTGCGCCGGCAGGTCGCCGAGCTTCGCCAGGCCGTCAACGAGCTGAAGGGCGAGCAGGGCGGCGTTGCCGCGATCCTCGCCGCCGCGCCGGCGATCATCGACGGCATGACCCAGCTCAAGAACGGGCTGGAGACGCTCGCCGCCGCCTACCAGGCCGTCGAGTACGGGATCGTGCAGGCGAACGTCGTCGGCGGCGGCACGATCGTCAACCCGCCGTCGTGGACGGGCGACATCCCCGACGACGGCAACGGCACGACGACGAGCGGCACGGCGACGCTGCTGACGTTCGGCCCCGGCGGCGCGCCGGTGACCGTCACCGTCAACGCCTACGTGCGCAGCAACGAGGCGAACCTCAGCGGCGAGAGCGGCCCGGTCGCGCAGGCCGGGGCGACGCTGACGGTCCGCGACGGCTCGGGGAGCTTCCTGCCCTGCGCCGAGCACGGCGCCACCGGCGGCGTGGCGATGACGCCGACCGGCGAGACGATCCAGACGCCGACCGGCCCGGTCACGAACCTGCCACTGACGAACATCCGGTCGGCCAGGCCGCGCACCGACCAGACGCTGCCGGGCACCGACGCCCCGCTGCTCGTCTCCTGCACGTTCACGAGCGTCGCCGGCGTGCCGGCGTACTACACGCTCGAGTACACGGCGTCGTTCCTCGACATCCCGCGCACGACGACGCCGGGCCCGCGCGACTAGCGGGGCGAGCCCGCCGCCCGCGGCCCGGCCGGGGTCGCGGGCGGCCGCTCAGGCCCGGGCGAACGCGGCGACGGCGGCGGTCACCTCGGCCGCCTGCTCGGCGGTGAGGACCGCGCTCATCGGGATCGCGAGGTGGGTGCGGGCCGCGTGCTCGGTGCCCGGCAGGTCGAGGCCGGCGCCGTGCTCGGCCATCGCCGGCTGGCGGTGGATCGGCACCCGGTAGTAGGCCTTCTGGCCGATCCCGGCCGCCTTCAGCGCGGCGGCGAGCTCGTCGGCGCGCTCGTGCTTGACGACGTAGAGGTGCCAGGCCGGGTCGGCGCCCTCGGTCGGGCGCGGCAGCTCGACGAGGTCGCCGAGCCCCGCCGCCTCGTAGTGGCGCCCGGCGGCGCGGCGGCCGTCGGCCCACCCGTCGAGGTGCGGCAGCAGGACGCGCAGGATCGCGGCCTGCAGCTCGTCGAGGCGCGAGTTGTAGCCGACGTGCTGGTAGGTGACCTTGTCGTAGGAGCCGTGGAAGCGCAGCATCCGCGCCCGGTCGGCGATCTCGGCGTCGCTCGTCGTGATCGCGCCGCCGTCGCCGAAGCCGCCGAGGTTCTTCGACGGGAAGAACGAGAACGTCGCGACCGTGCCGAGCGCGCCCGGGCGCCCGGCGCTCGACACCGTGCCCGCCGCCTGCGCGGCGTCCTCGACGACCGGGACGCCGAGCGCCTCGATCTCGGCGACCGGGGCGACGTTGCCGAACAGGTGGACGGCGACGACCGCCTTCGTGCGCGGCGTCATCGCCGCCTTCACCGTCTCCGGGGTGACGCAGAACGTCTCCGGGTCGACGTCGCAGAAGACCGGGGTGGCGCCGGTCGGCGGGATCGCCTCGGCCGACGCGTAGAACGTGAACGACGGGACGATCACCTCGTCGCCGGGGCCGACGCCGAGCGCGCGCAGCGCGATCGTGAGCGCGTCGGTGCCGTTGCCGACGCCGATCGCGTGGGCGGCCCCGCAGTAGGCGGCGAACTCCTCCTCGAAGGCGGCGACGTTCGGGCCGAGGATGAAGCGGCCGTCGTCGACGACCTCGGTCATGACCTGGAGGATGCGGTCGCGCAGGGGGGCGAGGGGCGTGGCGGTGTCGAACAGAGGCACAGGCATGGGCAGAGAGAACGGTAGGGGGCCCGCCTCCTCGCCGGACGGCCGGATGCCCTCCGCGGTGCTCGGCGGCCGGCGAACCGGCACCCGTCGAGACCCTAGTGTCCGACCCGCACGACCGTGAGCGACGTCCTCGACAGCCCGAAGGCCGGCCCCGCCGCGCTGCGCGGCAGCGCCCTGCGCAGCGGCGCCTACTTCGCCGGCGTCGCGCTGTCGATCGCGTCGGCGCCGCTGCTCATCCGGCACCTCGGCGTCGAGCGCTTCGGCCAGTACGCGACGGTCATGGCGCTCATGAACCTCGTCGCGGGCGTGACCGAGGGCGGCCTCAACGCGGTCGCCCTGCGCGAGTACGCGACGCTCGAGGGCGCCGCCCGCCGCGCGGCGATGCGCTCGCTCATGGGCATCCGGCTCGTCCTCTCGGCCGCCGGGGTGCTCGTCGGGATCGCGTTCGCGCTGCTGGCCGGCTACGACTCGCCGCTCGTCGTCGGCGCGATCGGCTCCGGCACCGGCGTCCTCTTCCAGGCGGTGCAGATGCTCGTCACGACGCCGCTGCAGGGCGAGCTGCGCTTCGGCTGGCTGGCGGCGCTCCAGCTCGCCGGCCAGGCGATGAGCGTCGCGGCGATCGTCGTCCTCGTCCTCGCCGACGCCGGCCTCGTGCCGTTCCTGTGGCTGTCGGTCCCGGTCGGCCTCGCGCTGCTGGCGGCGACCGTCTGGCTCGTGCGAGGGAGGATGCCGCTGCGGCCGTCGCTGCGGTGGGCGCAGGTGTGGCCGCTGCTGCGCGACACGCTCCCGTACACGGCCGCCGTCGCCCTGAACGTCGTCTACTTCCGGGTGACGATCCTCGTCATGTCGCTGGAGACGAGCGAGCTGGAGACCGGCTACTTCGCGACGTCGTTCCGGGTCGTCGAGGTCCTCATCGGCATCCCCGCGCTCGCCATCGGCGCCGCCTACCCGATCCTCGCCCGGGCCGAGCGCGACGACGACGCGCGCTTCGCCTACGCGATGCGGCGCATCCTCGAGCTGTCGATGATCCTCGGCGTGTGGATGGCGATGTGCTGCGCGGTCGGCGCGCAGGTCGCCATCGACGTCCTCGCCGGCGGCGACGCGCAGCCGGCGGTCGCCGTGCTGCGCATCCAGGGCCTGACGCTCATCGCGACCGGGATCGCGGTCGCCGCCGGGTACGGGCTGCTCACGCTGCGCCGCTACGCCGCGCTGCTGTGGCTGAACGCGGGCGCGCTCGCCGCCAGCGTCGTCCTCACGCTCCTGCTCGTCGGGCCGCTCGGCGCCGAGGGCGGCGCGATCGCCACGCTCGCGACCGAGTCGGCGATGGCGGTCGGGGTCGTCGCCGTCCTGCTGCGGCTGCGCCCCGAGCTGGCGGGGATGCTGCGCGCGGTCGTCCCCGTCTTCGCCGCCGGCGGCGCCGCGGCCGCCGCCGGGCTGCTGGCCGGCCTCCCGGCGCTCGTCGCGCTCGTCGCCGCCAACGCCGTCTTCGTCGCGGGCCTCGCCGTCACCCGGCGCCTGCCGCCGGAGATCCGCGACGTCCTGCGCCGGTAGGCTCTCGGCGCTTGGACTGGTCGGTCGCCCCAGGAACGCGCATCGCCCGGCTGCCGCGCCCGCTGCAGGTGCCGGCGGTCCTGCTGCGCGAGATCCTCCCGCACCGCCGCCCGTGGACGTACGACGCCGACGGGCTGGCGACGGTCCACCACAGCCCGTTCCTCGAGGACGAGGCGTTCGCCCGCAGCTACGACCGGATGGCCGCCGACTGGTTCCGCGACGAGGTCGTCGACGTGCGCTGGCGGATGTGGCTGCTCACCCGCTGGGCCCGCTACGCGCGCGCCGTCCCCGGCGCGTACGCCGAGTTCGGGACCTACCGCGGCGGGTGCGCGCGGATGATCCTCGCCACTGCCGAGCTGGACCCCGGCCGCCGCTTCCACCTGTTCGACACGTACGCGGGGATCCCCGAGGCGCGGCTCACCCCCGCCGAGCGCGAGGCGCGCTTCGCCGGGCGCCTGGCCGACACGTCGGCCGGCGACGTCCGCGAGCTGCTGTCGCCGTGGGACCCGGTCCCGAACGTCGTCGCCGGCGACGTGTTCGACACGTTCCCGGCCACGGAGACCGGCCCGATCGCCTTCGCCCACATCGACCTCAACGCCGCCGCCCCGACCGAGCACGTGCTCGTGCACGTCCTCGAGCGCCTGGCCCCCGGCGGCGCGATCGTGTTCGACGACTACGGCTGGGCCGGCTACGAGGACCAGCGCGCCCGCATCGACGCGGTCGTCGCCGGCCGGCCCGAGGAGCTCATCGCGCTGCCGACCGGCCAGGCGGTCCTGCTGCGCGCCCCCGCCGCCGCATGACCGAGCTGGACGTCGTCGTCGTCACGTTCGACACGCGCGACGTGACGCTCTCCTGCCTCGAGCACCTGACCGCCGCGGCCGGCCTGCGGGCGATCGTCGTCGACAACGGCTCGACCGACGGGACCGCGGAGGCGATCGCGCAGCGGTTCCCGCAGGCGACCGTCGTGCGCCTCGAGGAGGGCGTCGGGTTCGCCGAGGCGTGCAACCGCGGCGCCGCCGCGGGCGACGCGCCGCTCGTGCTCTTCCTCAACAGCGACGTGCTCGCGCGGCCGGGGGCGATCGACGCGCTCGCCGGCGCCCTCGAGGCGCGGCCCGACGCGGTCGCCGCCGGCGGCCGGCTCGTCGACCCGGGCACCGACGACACCCAGCCCGCCTACGCCCCGCAGCCGTTCCCGGGGCTGGGGACCCTCGTCGCGCGCGTCACCGGCCTGGAGGCGCTGCGCGCGACCGGCCCCGACCCGGCGCTGCTGGCCGAGCGCGGGACCGTCGAGTGCGACCAGCCCGCCGGCGCCTGCATCCTCGTGCGGCGGGCCGTGTTCGACGCGATCGGCGGCTTCGACGAGCACTACTGGTTCTGGTACGAGGACGTCGACCTCGCGCGGCGGCTGCGCGCCCGCGGCCCGCTCCTGCACGTCGGCGGCGCCGTCTTCGAGCACCTCGGCGGCGGGACGTTCGCGTCGTGGGGGCGCGAGCAGGGGCTGCGCAGCCGGCTGCACGGGATCGTCCGCTACGCCTCCGTCCACCTGCCGCGGCGCGACCGCGCGCTGCTCGGCCTGGCGCTGGCCGCGTCCGGGGCGCTGCGGTTCCTCGCCTTCCGGCTGCTGCGGCGCCGCGCGCTCGCCGACGCCTGGCGGGAGGGCGCGCGGGCGGGCCTCGGCCTCGTCCGCCGCGCGGCGCTCTCGGCGAGGCCCGGCGCGTCCCGGTAGGGTCGCGCCGTCGGGCATCCTCGCCGCACTGCGAAAGGTGGTCCCCCATGCAGGCCCAGCC
>JADGIB010000346.1 GCA_019683665.1 Solirubrobacteraceae bacterium | reverse complement strand
CCCCCGGTGGGGGCGGACGGCAGCTCGACGTCGCCGAGGTCGACGCGCACGCGGGCGCGCCAGGTGACGACCTCGACGGCCGACGCGGTGTCGGCGATCGCGAAGAGCTGCTCGTGGACGCGATGGAAGTCCCGGCGCAGGCGCTCGACGTCGTCGGGGCTCTCGAAGCGCTCGACCGCGAGCGGGACCTCGATCTCCCAGACCTGCTGCGGGTAGCGCGCCTCGACCGAGCGCGCGACGTCGACGCTGCGCGCCTCCGCGCCCGCGCGGGCGGCGAACGCGTCGCACTCGGCGCGCAGCCGGTCGAGCACGGCGTTGGCGCCGTCGACGTCGAAGCGGTCGGTCGCGGTGACGTGGGTGATCGCCGCGTCGGCCTGGAGGTCGCTGAGGATCGTGCCGGTGGCCGAGAGTGCCGCCGAGACCTGGGGGATGATGACGAGCGGGCAGCCGAGCCGGCGCGCGATCGCGGCCGAGTACAGCCCGGCGCCCCCGCCGCCGCCGATCATCGCGGCCGTGCTCGGGTCGAGGCCCTGGACGAGGGTGATCTCCTCGATCGCGCGCACCATGTGCTCGCAGGCGAGGTGGAGGATCGCGGAGGCGGCCTCCTCGGCGCCGAGGCCGAGCGGCTCGCCGACCTCGCGGCGGATCGCCTCGCGGGCGGCGTCGGCGTCGAGCGTCATCCTGCCGCCGAGGAAGTAGGCGGGGTCGATGTAGCCGAGCACGACGCAGGCGTCGGTGACGGTCGGGCGCGTCCCGCCCTGCCCGTAGGCGACGGGGCCGGGCGTGGCGCCGGCGCTGCGCGGGCCGACGTGGAGCAGCCCGCCGCGGTCGACCCAGGCGATGGACCCGCCGCCGGCGCCGATCGAGCGCGCGTCGACCGACGGGAAGCCGGTGAGGTGGCCGAACGGGCCCTCGCCGACCATCGTCTCGCGCGTCCACGGGATCTCGCCGCGGCGGATGAGGCTGACGTCGTAGGTCGTGCCGCCGGCGTCGGTGACGATCGCGGTGTCCAGGCCGGCGTCCAGGCGCGCGAAGTGGCGCCCGGCGACGGGCGCGGCCGCGGGGCCGGAGCCGATCGAGTGGATCGGCGTGTCGCGGACGGCCTCGGCGTCGAGCACGCCGCCGGCCGAGGTCATGACGAGCAGGCGGCCGCGGAAGCCGGCGTCGCGCAGCCGGCGCTCGAGGTCGCCGAAGAAGCGGCTCATGAGCGGCTTCAGCGAGGCGTCGATCGCGGCCGACGAGGCGCGCCGGTACTCGCGGATCGTCGGGTTGAGCCGGTGCGAGAGCGTGACCGGCACCCCGGGCAGCTCCTCGGCCAGCAGCTCCTCGAGGCGCAGCTCGTGGGCCGGGTTGACGATCGACCACAGCAGGCAGACCGCGACGGCCTCGACCTGCTCGGCCCGCAGCTGCCGCAGCAGCTCGCGGGTGGCCTCCTCGTCGAGCGGCTGGACGACCTCGCCGGAGGAGCCGATCCGCTCGGGCACCTCGATCGTCAGCCGGCGCGGGACGTAGGGCGCCGGGTACTCGTGGCGGTAGTCGAACAGCGACGGGCGGCCGCCGCCCTCGCGCAGGGTGAGGATGTCGGGGTGGCCCTGGGTGACGAGCAGCGCGGTCTTCGCGGTGGCGCCCTCGACGATCGCGTTCGTCGCGCGCGTGGTGCCGAAGACGAGCAGCTCGACGTCGCCGAGCAGGTCGGCGACGCTGACCCCGTGGTCCTCGGCGGCGGCGCCGATCACGTTGAGCAGGCCGCGCACCGGGTCGTCGGGGGTGGTGGAGCGCTTGTAGAGCTGGAGCCCCTTCGGACCGCCCTCGACGACGAGGTCGGTGAAGGTCCCGCCGGTGTCGACGCCGAGTCGCAGTCGGCGTCCGGTGCCTGCCGCGTTCACGGCGCGAACCGTGTCACATATATGTGATCACGTCAAGCGCCGGGCGGCGCCGTGCATCCTGCCGAGGCCGTGCCACCCGGCGGGCAGGCGCCGTGCGCCCGGCGGCGCCGTGCGCCAAGCGGGCGTGCCCCGTGGGCCGCCGCCCCCGCGACTACCCTGGCCGGCCATGCGCCGCTCCCTCACCATCGCTGCCGCCGCGACCGCGCTGGCGGCCGTTGCCGCCGGCCCCGCCGCGGCCTCCGTGGACCCCTCGATCCGCGTCGAGCCGCGCCGGCTGACGCTCGGCGAGACCGCCGTCATCCGGGGCCAGTCCTGGGTCGTCGGCGCCGGCTGCGCCAAGCGCGTCCGGGTGACGATCCAGGGCCGCAGCGACGGGGAGCGCTGGAGCGCCCCGGTCGGCCGCGGGCGCGTCGACCCCGCCACCGGCGGCTTCCGCCTGCGCTTCACCCCGCCGCAGAGCAAGTTTCCGGCCGGCCCGGCGACGATCGTCGCCCGCCAGGCCTGCCCCGACGACCAGGGCGGCGCCTTCGTGCGCCGCGCCCGCATCACCCTGGTGGGCTGACCCGGGCGGGCGATGCGACGGGCGCGCGCGCTGATCGGCCCCGCGTCCGTCGCCGCCTACGTCGCCGCGCTCGCGGCGATCCAGGCCACGGGCACGCCCGGCTGGCAGCAGCTCGCGTCGTCCCCGGCCGCGATCGCCGACGGCCGCCTGTGGCTGCTGCTGACCAGCGGCCTCGTCATCGACGGCCTCCCGTGGCTGCAGCTCGCGCTGCTGGCCGTCGTCCTCGCCGTCGCCCTCGACCGGCTCGGCGCCGCGCGGCTGTGGGCGGTCGCGCTCGTCGCCCACGTCGGCGCCGCCGTCCTCGCCTACGCCGCCATCGGCCTGCTGTGGCTCGTCGACCGCACGCTGGTCGAGGGCGCCGTCGACGAGCCCGACTACGGCGTCTCCGTCGTCCTCGCCGGCGAGCTCGGCGCGCTCGCCCTCGCCGGCGGCCGGCGGATGGCGCTCTTCGTCGGCCTCCTCGTCCTCGGCGGCATCGGCGTCGGCGTCGCCGACGCCTCCCTGCTGGCCAACGTCGAGCACCTGCTCGGCTTCGTCCTCGGCGCGCTCACCGTCGCCGCGCTCGGCCGCCGCGTACCCTGACGCCGATGCTGGCCGTGACGATCCGCGACGGCGGCGCCCTCGAGCTCGCCGAGCACCCCGACCCCGTGCCCGGCGCGGGCGAGGTCCTCGTGCGCGTGCGCGCCGCCGGCCTCAACGGGGCCGACATCCTCCAGCGCCGCGGCGCCTACCCGGCGCCGCCCGGCTCGCCGCCCGACATCCCCGGCCTCGAGCTCGCCGGCGCGGCCGCCGGGCGCGGCCCGGGCGCGCCCCCCCCGGGCGGGCTGTTATAAA
>JADGIB010000345.1 GCA_019683665.1 Solirubrobacteraceae bacterium | reverse complement strand
GTCTCTGGGGGTCGGATATGTTTATAAGAGACCGCCCGCCGCCGGCGCCCGCGCCGGAGCCCGAGCCCGCCCGCGACGGCGCCCCGGCCGCGGCGGCCGCGCCCGCCGACGGCCACCACGAGATCACGTCGCCGATGCTCGGCACCTTCTACCGCGCCGAGGCTCCCGGCCGGCCCCCGTTCGTCGAGCCCGGCGACCGCGTCGAGCCCGACACCGTCGTGTGCCTCATCGAGGTGATGAAGATGATGAACTCGATCCAGGCCGGCGTCGCCGGCACGATCGTCGAGGTCTGCGCCGAGAACGCCGAGCTCGTCGAGCCCGGCCAGGTGCTCTTCCGGGTGGAGCCGGCGGCGTGAGCGGGCCGATCCAGCGGGTCTTCGTCGCCAACCGCGGCGAGATCGCGGTGCGCATCGTGCGCACGTGCCGCGAGCTGGGCCTCGAGACCGTCGTCGCCGTCTCGGCCGCCGACCGCGACTCGGCCGCCGCGCGCCTGGCCGACCGCGCCGTCTGCATCGGCCCGCCGCCGCCCGGCGAGAGCTACCTGCGCCCCGACACGATCGTCCACGCCGCGATCGCGACCGACTGCGACGCGATCCACCCCGGCTACGGCTTCCTGTCGGAGAACCCGCGCCTGGCCGAGCTCGCGCTCGAGAACGGCGTCCGCTTCGTCGGCCCGCCGCCGGAGGTCATCGAGCTCGCGGGCGACAAGCTGCGCGCCCGCGAGATCGCCGAGCGCGCCGGCCTGCCGCTCGTGCCCGGCCGCGAGGTCTCGGCGCTCGCCGACGCGCAGGCGTTCGCCGAGCAGGCCGGCTACCCGGTGCTGCTGAAGGCGGCCGCCGGCGGCGGCGGGCGCGGCATCAAGCTCGCGCACACGCCGCTGGAGCTCGAGCGGCTCTTCGGCCTGGCCGGGGCGGAGGCCGGCGCCGCGTTCGGCGACGACCGCCTCTACGTCGAGCGCTTCATCGCCGCCGCCCGCCACGTCGAGGTCCAGGTCGCCGCCGACGACCACGGCGCCGTCGTCCACCTCGGCGAGCGCGACTGCTCCGTGCAGCGCCGCTACCAGAAGCTCGTCGAGGAGGCGCCCGCGCCGTACCTGCCCGACGCGGTCCGCGACGGGCTGCGCGCCGCCGCCGTCGCGTTCGCGCGCGAGATCGGCTACCGCAACCTCGGCACGGTCGAGTTCGTCGTCGACGCCGAGACCGGCGAGTTCTTCTTCCTGGAGATGAACTGCCGCATCCAGGTCGAGCACCCGGTCACCGAGGCGGTCACCGGGCTGGACCTCGTCGCCGAGCAGCTCGCGATCGCCGCGGGCGAGCCGCTGCGCTTCGCCCAGGAGGACGTGCGCCTCGACGGCCACGCCGTCGAGTGCCGCCTGACCGCCGAGGACCCGGCGCGCGACTTCGCGCCCAGCCCGGGCCGCATCGAGCGCTTCGCGGTCCCCGACCTCGACGGCCTGCGCGTCGACACGCACTGCGCCGACGGGACGCTCGTGCCGCCGTACTACGACTCGCTGCTGGCGAAGGTGATCGGCCGCGGCCCGGACCGGGCCGCGGCGCTGGCCGTCGTGCGACGGGCGCTCGAGGGCCTGGAGGTCACGGGCGTGCACACGAACCGCGACCTCCTGGCCCGGGTCGTCACCGACGCCGCCTTCACCGGCGGCGCCGTGACGACGCGGTGGCTCGAGGAGTCGATGGCCTGAGCCGAGGCCCGGCGGTCAGCGGTCGGCGAACGCGTCCCGCCCCGACCAGAGGGCGGCGAGCAGGAGGAGGTTCACCACGAGGCTGATGAGCCCGCTGAAGCCGATCCCGTCGAGGCCGACGGCGATGAGGAACACGAGGTCGTACGCCGCGCGGAACGCGAGCACGAACAGGCCGATCGCGTAGGCGACCCGGTTCAGCCTCAGCAGGCCACGACCGACCCACAGGTAGATCGCGCCGGCGATGAGGAGCACGATGCCGGCGATGACCGCCTCGGTCGAGCTGTAGCCGTCGACATCGCCGTTGAAGATCAGCAGCAGGATGCCGGCGATGAGCTGGATGACGCCGATGATGATCGCGAGGATGCCGACGAGGGCGACACCGCCGGGCGCGGAGCGCTCGGATGCAGCCATGGACTCTCCTTCCGGTGGGACGGACGTGTGGACGGCTCGTCACTTCGCCGCCGGGCGGCGGAAGCCTCCCCGGCCGTCGTACGCTGCGGGTCCCCGGAGGGGTGGCAGAGCGGTCGAATGCACCGGTCTTGAAAACCGGAGTCGGCTCACGCCGACCGCGGGTTCGAATCCCGCCCCCTCCGCTCCGCGGGCGGCCGTCAGGACCGCTGGAACGGCGGCGCCGGCGGCGTCCGCTTCGCGTACGGCGCGCGGAACAGGGCGCGGAACTGCCCGGAGCGGGCGCGGGTGCTCGACGGCGACGGGTCGAGCGTCTGGCGGCGGTTGCTCGTGTGCAGGAACGTGATCCCGTCCGGGTTGCTCCGGCTCACCGGGTGGTTCGGGTCGTAGACGGCGATCGACGCGGTGACCGCGTCGCGCATGCGGAAGCCGATCGCGAGCACCTGGTGGTTGCCCCACGGCGCCGCGAACCCGGACACGTTCACGATGCCCAGCGGCACCGGCTCGCCGTGCCGCAGCCGCGGCAGGATCTCGAAGTGGACCTCCTCGTTGGTGAGCGTCGTCAGGCCCTTCTGGGTGCGGACCCCGAAGAGGTACTGGTCCTCCTGCGGCTTGAGCTGCCAGTCGAGGAACCGGGCGAGCGCCGCGGCCCCGTTCATCGTCAGGCTCGCGATCTGGCGGTCCCAGATGTACGTGCGCAGCGCGCTGCCGGGCCCGGGCACGCTCGTCGTCGCCGGCGCGGACCGGTCGGCGTGGAAGCTGTCGAGCGCGGCGAAGCTCATGCCGCCGCACAGCCCGTAGCCGACCGAGCCGAAGTTCACCTGGCCGACGAGCGGCAGCGTCGCGGTGAGGCTGCCGGCGCTCCAGCTGTTGACGAACCGGAAGGCGTGGCGCTGCGGGTCGAAGCCCGTCATCGTGAAGCCCTCCGGCGCCTGCGCGGCCGCCGGCGCGGCGAGGGCCCCGGCGGCGAGGGCCGCCGCGCCCGTGACGGCGACCGCCCGCAGGATCCCGATCCACCGGCGGACCGTGGCGTGCATCCCCCTCATGGCGGCGATCCTAATCCGGCGGCGGCGCCTCACGCGCCGCCTCGGCGGCGCGCAGCCGCTCCCCGAGCGCGGCGAGCGCGTCCTCCGGCAGCGTCGCCTCGACGAGCGGGAACAGCTCGCGCTCCTCCAGATCGACGTGGGCGGC
>JADGIB010000344.1 GCA_019683665.1 Solirubrobacteraceae bacterium | reverse complement strand
GGCGCGGCCATCGGCGGGCGAATCTAGCGCCGCCGAGGGCCGCGCGCGACGGTCGACGGTCAGAAGAGGCCGACGATGCGGCCGTCGACGAGGTCGACGTTGTGGGCCGCCGGCTCCTTGCCGAGGCCCGGCATCTGCATGATGTCGCCGCACAGCGGCACGAGCCAGCCGGCGCCGGTGTAGGCCCGCACGTCGCGCACCGGCAGCGTGAAGCCCTCCGGCGCGTTGAGCAGGTTCGGGTCGGCCGACAGCGAGTACTGGGTCTTCGCCATGCAGATCGGCAGGTTCCCGAGCCCGTCGGCCTCGAACTGGGCGATCTTCTTCTCGGCCTCCGGGTACAGGAGGACGTCCTTGGCCCCGTAGACGCGCTGGGCGACCGCCTCGATCTTGCGGACGATCGGGTCCTCGTCGCGGTAGATCATGCGGAAGTCCGACGGCTTCTCGCAGGCCTCGACGACCGCCTGGGCCAGGTCGGCCGCGCCCTCGCCGCCGCGCTCGAAGCCCTCGTTGAGCTCCGCCGCGTCGGCCCCGAACGCGAGCGCCTGCTCGCGCACCCACTGCAGCTCGTCGTCGAGGTCGCCCGGGCGGCGGTTGACGGCGACGACGCACGGCAGGCCGAACTCGCGGACGATCTCGATGTGGCGGCGCAGGTTGTGGACGCCGCGCTCGAGCGCCGCGCGGTCCTCGCCGACGCCGTGGTGCTTGAGCGCCCGGACCGTGCAGACGAGCACGACCGCGCTGGGGACGAGCCCGCCGACGCGGCAGACGATGTCGAAGAACTTCTCCATCCCCATGTCCGAGCCGAAGCCGGACTCGGTGATGACGTACTCGCCGAGGCGCATGCCGAGCAGGTCGGCGACGAGCGAGGAGTTGCCGTGCGCGATGTTCGCGAACGGGCCGCAGTGCATGAGGCACGGCTGGCCCTCGATCGTCTGGATGAGGTTCGGCTTGATCGCGTCCTTGAGCATCACGGTCATCGCGCCGGCGGCCTTGAGGTCCTCGGCGGTGACCGGGGTGCCGTCGTACGTGTAGCCGATCGTGATGCGGCCCAGGCGGGCGCGGAGGTCGTCGAGGTCGCGGGCCACGGCGAGGATCGCCATGACCTCCGACGCGGCGGTGATGTCGAAGCCGGTCTCGCGCGGGTAGCCGTTGGCGCGGCCGCCGAGCCCGATCGTGATCTGGCGCAGCGCGCGGTCGTTGATGTCGACGGCGCGCCGCCACGACACGCTGAGCGGGTCGATGTCGTGCGGGTTGCCGTGGAGGATCGACGCGTCGATCATCGCCGCCAGGAGGTTGTTGGCCGCGCTGATCGCGTGGATGTCGCCGGTGAAGTGGAGGTTGAGGTCCTCCATCGGCAGCACCTGGGTGTAGCCGCCGCCGGCGGCCCCGCCCTTGATGCCGAACACGGGCCCCAGCGAGGGCTCGCGGAGGCACAGCACCGGCTTGCGGCCGATGTGCCCGAGGCCCTGGGTGAGGCCGACGGCGGTCGTCGTCTTGCCCTCGCCGGCCTTCGTCGGGTTGATGCCCGCGACGCAGACGATCTTCGCCTGCGGGCGGCCGGCGAGACGATCCAGCGCGTCCAGGCTGATCTTCGCCTTGTAGCGACCGTACGGCTCGACCTCCTCGGGCAGCAGCCCGAGGTCGTTGGCGATGTCGTCGATCGGCTGGAGCACCGCCTCCTGGGCGATCTCCAGGTTGCTCTTCATCTGCAGCCCTCGCTCCATGTCAGGGATCCTGAAACACGGCGGCGCCGGACGGCCCCGCCCGATGGGCCGGTCTTCCCTGGCCCAACGGACAGGCTGGGTCGGGTCACCGGGCCGCTCGCAGCGCGACGGCGCCCCCCGTCGCCGCCGCGAAGATCGTGATCGCCATCGGCAGGGCGCTGTCGCCGGCCACCCCGGCCAGCGGGGCGAGCACCGCCCCGAGGCCGAACGCGACGAGGCCGAGCACCCCCGACGCGCTGCCCGCGATCTCCGGGTGGTCGGCCATCGCCAGCGCGGTCGCGTTCGGGACGAGGACGCCGGTCGCCGACACGACGAGGAAGAGGCCGGCCAGCAGCGGCGCCAGGCCGAGCCCGGCGAGCACGGTGACGAGGACGAGCGCGCCCCCGGCGACCTGCATCGCCTGCCCGCCGGCCAGCAGCGCCGGGGCGCCGACGCGGGCGACGAGCGTCCGCCCGACCCAGCTGGAGGCGATGAGCCCGGCCGCGTTGACGCCGAAGACGACCGCGAACACCGTCGGCCCGATCCCGTGGCGGTGCTCGAGCACGAACGGCGAGCCGGCGATGTAGACCGCCATCGCCCCGAACGACAGCCCGCAGGCGAGCGCGAGGCCGACGAAGCCGCGGTCGCGGACGAGCACGGCGATCGCGCGGCCGGTCTGGGCCAGCCCGCCGCCGTGGCGGCGCTCGCGCGGCAGCGTCTCGGGGATGACCCGCCAGGTGCCCAGCCACAGGACGAGGCCGACGCCGGCGAGGACGACGAAGATCGCGCGCCAGTCGCCGACCTCGAGGACCGCGCCGCCGAGGCTCGGGGCGAGGATCGGCGCGACCCCGCTGATGACGGTGAGGATCGCGAACTCGCGGGCGGCGTGGGCCGGGTCGTCGTGGCGGTCGCGCACGATCGCGCGGGCGATCGCGATGCCGGCCGCGCCGGCCAGGCCCTGCACGAGGCGCAGCAGGAGCAGGACGACGATGCTGGGCGCGAGCGCGCACAGCAGCGAGCTGAGCGTGAACACGCCGACGCCGGCCAGCAGCGGCCCGCGCCGGCCGCGGGCGTCGCTGATCGGGCCGGCGACGATCTGGCCGGCGGCCAGCCCGGCCATGCAGACGCTGACCGTCGCCTGGGCCGCCCAGGCCGGGGTCGCGAGGTCGTCGCTGAGCTCGGGCAGCCCGGGCAGGTACATGTCCATGCACAGCGGGCCGAACGCGCTGAGCGCGCCGAGGAGGACGAGGACGAGCGGCGCGCCGGCCCTCCGCCCCTCGTCGACCGGCACTGCGACGGTCTGCTCGCTCACGACGGCGGGACGATACCCGGGCCGCCGACGCGCCCGGCGCCCCGGCGCCCCGGCGAGGGTCCCGACCGCGCCCGGGGCCGCGCGCCGCCGGCCCGCCGGCGGCGGCGCGCGCGATTCGGCGCGCCGAACGGGGGAACACCGCAGGGATGGCGCCCCGTGCCCTCCCCGCGCTCGCCGCCGCCGTCGCCGGGGCGGCGCTGCTCGCCCCCGCCGCGCCCGCCGCGATCTTCGGCACCGAGCCGCTGGCGATCTCCGTCGCCCCCGGGCCCGTCGCCCCCGACGGGGA
>JADGIB010000343.1 GCA_019683665.1 Solirubrobacteraceae bacterium | reverse complement strand
GGGGGGTGTGGGGGGGGGGGTTTCCCCCCCCCGGGGGGGGGCGGCCGCCGGCCCCCCCCCCCCACGACGAGCCGGGGTTGATCGGCTTGAGCTCCTCGATCGTCGGGCCCGAGCTGGCCACGCTCACGACCCACCCGACCGCGGCCAGGCCGCCGAGCGCGACCGCGCACGCGATCACGCCCAGACCGAGGAGGACGATGTGGGCGCCGCCGTGACGACGTCCGCGGCGACGCCGCTTGCGTTCGCGGCGTGACATGACAGGTGGCGCTCGGGCGCGCGCGCCCTCCCGAAGGCGCGCAGGTCCACGATTCTAGGGAAGCCCCGGTTTCCCTCCGCCTGGCACCATCGGTCCGATGGGAGCCGATCGCCCGCGTGCCGGCGGCGCGCCCGCGGCCGCGCTGCGGGAGGCGTGGACCGCCCTGTGGACGTCGCGCCTGCTGGTCTGGGTCGCCGGGGTCGGCGCCGTCTGGGCCTGGGGGCTGAGCGCCCGGGCGCCCGGCTTCGACCCCGCCGGGCTGACCGACGGGCCGCTCGCCGCGCCGGCGGCGCGCTGGGACGCCGTCTGGTACCTGTCGATCGCCCGCGACGGGTACGGCGACGAGGCGAGCACGGCGTTCTTCCCGCTCTACCCGCTCCTGCTGCGCGCCCTCGGCGGCTCGGTCCTCGCCGGCACGCTGCTGTCGTGCGCGTGCCTGCTCGTCGCGCTCGCCGCGCTGCGCCAGCTGACCGCGCTCGAGCTCGGGGAGGAGGCGGCGCGCTGGGCCGTGCTCATGCTCGCGTTCTCGCCGATGGCGTTCTTCCTGTCGGCGGTCTACAGCGAGTCGCTGTTCCTCGCCCTCACCGTCGGGGCGGTCCTGGCCGCGCGCCGGGACCGCTGGGCGTGGGCGGGCGCGCTGGGGATGCTGGCGGCGGCCACCCGCTCGACCGGCGTCCTCGTGCTCGTCGCGCTCGTCGCGATCGCGTTCGCCGGCGGCCGCCGCCCGCGCGCCCGCGACCTCGCCTGGCTGGCGCTCGTGCCCGCCGGGCTGGCCGCGTTCCCGGCCGGGCTGGCGCTGGCGGGGATGGACTGGCGGGCGCCGTTCGACGCGCAGGGCGTCTGGTACCGCGAGTGGGCCGGCCCGCTCGGCGGCGTGTGGGACGGGGCGGTCGCCGCCTGGGCCGGGGCGCGCCAGCTCGTCGCCGGCGCCGGCGGGCGGATCTACTTCCCGCAGGCGGCGGGCGACCCGCTCGCGATCGCGCGCATCAACGTCGTCCTGTTCCTGTGGCTCGTCCCGGTCGCCGTCGCGCTCGCCGGCGTGCTGCGGCGCCTGCCGCTCGCCTACGGCGCCTACGTCGCCGCGTCGCTGGCGGTCCCGCTCTCGTACCCGGCGGTGCCGCAGCCGCTCATGTCGCTCCCGCGCTTCGTGCTCGTCTGCTTCCCGCTGTGGATGTGGCTCGGGTGGCTGCTGGCCCGCCACCGCCGGGCGCGCGCCCCCGCTCTGGCGGCGAGTGCGATCCTGCTGGCCGTGTCCACCGCCCAGTTCGCGACCTGGCACTTCGTCGCATGAGCGCCGCGCCCGGAGCGGTCCTGCTCGACGCGCTCGGCACGCTCGTGACGTTCGCGCCGCCCGCGCCGCGGCTGCGCGCGCTGCTGGCCGAGCGCCACGGGGTCGGCGTCACGCTCGACGAGGCGCAGGCGGCGATGCGCGCCGAGATCGCCCACTACCGCCGCCACCACGACCGCGCCGTCGACGCCGCGTCGCTCGCCGCCCTGCGGCGCGAGTGCGCGGCCGTCCTGCGCGACGCGCTGCCGCCCGCCGCGCGGGACGCCGTCTCCGCCGACGCGCTCGTGCCCACGCTCCTGGACGCCATCGCCTTCTCGGCCTACCCCGAGGCGGCGGAGGTGCTCGACGCCCTGCGTGGGCGCGGCCACCCGCTCGCGGTCGTCTCCAACTGGGACGTGTCGCTGCACGGCGTCCTGCGCGACACCGGCCTGGCCGGGCGGGTCGACGTCGTCGTCACCTCGGCCGAGCTGGGCGCGGCGAAGCCCGACCCGGCGCCGCTGCGGGCGGCGCTGCGCGCGCTCGGCGCCCCGGCGGCCGGCGCCCGCCACGTCGGCGACACGCCGTCGGAGGACGTCGCCGCCGCGCGGGCGGCCGGGGTCGAGCCGGTGCTCGTCGTGCGCGACGGCGCCGCGCCGCCGCCCGGGGTGCGGGCGATCCGCGACCTGCGCGGCCTGCTCGACGCGCCCGCCGCCCTACGCTGAGCGGATCGTGACCCGCACCGACGACCCGATCGGCCGCCCGCCGCCGGCGCTGCCCGAGCGGCCCGAGGCGCTCGGCCCGCCGCCCGAGCCGCCGCGCCGCGACCCGGGCGGGCCCGGCTGGCCGATGTGGACGGCGTTCCTGGCCCTCGTCTGCGCGTTCGTGCTCGGGAACGTCCTCGGCGGGGTCGTCTACGGGATCGCCGACGCCAACGGCTACGACGTCGACGACCCGCCGGCCGGCTACCTGACGGCGGCCAACCTCCTCTTCCAGGGGTCGCTGCTGGCCTCCGCGCTCCTCTTCGCCCGCCTCTACGGCGGCGTCAGCGCGGCGAAGCTCGGGCTGCGGCCGGTCGGCTGGCTGACCGGGCTGAAGTGGGCGGCGGCCGCGCTCGCCGCCTACTACGTCTTCCAGGCGGTGTGGCTCAGCGTGCTCGGCCTCGAGGACGAGAGCGACGACATCACCGACCGCCTCCAGGCCGACCCGTCGGTGGCGACGGTCGCGAGCATCGCCGTGTTCGCCGTCGTCATCGCGCCGATCGTCGAGGAGGTCTTCTTCCGCGGGTTCGTGTTCGGGGCGCTGCGCTCGTCGCTGAGCCCCGCCGGCGCCGCCGCCGGCACCGGCCTGCTGTTCGGCGGCGTCCACGTCTTCGGCTCGCCGATCGGGTTCCTCGTGCCGCTGGCGATGCTCGGATTCCTGCTCAGCCTCCTGTACTGGAAGACCGGCTCGCTGCTGCCGTGCATCGCCCTGCACGTCGTCAACAACGCGATCGCGCTGTCGGTCGCGCTCGGCTGGGGCTGGCAGATCCCGCTCCTGCTGGCGGGCGCGCTGGGGACGGTCGCGGCGATCCTCGCCCCGATCGTCCGTCGAGGCGCGCGCGCCACCGCCGCCGCGTGACCGCGCAAGCCCATAGGATTGCGCCCCTGATGCGCCCCGTCCGTCTTGCCCTGATCACGCTCCTGCTCGTGCCGGCGACGGCCGCGGCGCAGGACCCGGCCCCCGCGCCGTCCCCGGAGCCCGCGCCGGCTCCGGCACCAGTCTCTTAAAAACATCACCGCGCCC
>JADGIB010000342.1 GCA_019683665.1 Solirubrobacteraceae bacterium | reverse complement strand
GATCCCTGGCTACACTAGGCCAGCCCGGGGCTATAGCTCAGCTGGGAGAGCGCCTGGATCGCACCCAGGAGGTCGCCGGTTCGAGTCCGGCTAGCTCCACTCCGAGAACCCCTGCAACCGCGGGGGTTCTTGTGTTCTGCAGGCGAATCGCGGGCGTCGAATTTCATCACGCGAGGCCCGAAATGACCCCAAACGTGATGAAACTCCCGCGATCTCCCGCCATTCTTGGCGCGGATCGCAGCCCTGTAACGAGCGTGCGATGCGCCGGAAAGCGCGCGAAGGTCGCCCGGTCGCAGGCATCGATCTACGGCCGTTAGCGGGGTGTCGCTAGCCGCGCTCGCCCGGTGCCGGCTCGAACGGAGACTCCATCAACAGCTCGTGCCCGTCCGTGCGGAGCGCCTGTTCCTCGGCACGGACAGCGAGCTCGCGCGCGCCGTACATGAGCTCGTTGAACGCCTTCCCGACCTTCGCCCGCTGCTGCCGGCGCAGCACGCGGGCGTAGATCTCCTGCGTGGTCTTCGTGTCCTCGTGGCCGACCTGGTCCTGCACGTAGGTAAGCGGCGCGCCCGCCTCGAGCATCAGCGTGACGAAGGTGCGCCGGAAGGTGTGGGCCGTCACAGCCACCGGCAGCGGAGGGAGCCCACGGTCGGCCCGCAGCGCGGTCGCGGCGCGCCCGACCCGCCCGGTCACGTTCCGGTTGAGGCTGTCCTTCGTGCGCGGTGCGCCCGTGCGCGTGGGAAACACGGGTGCGTTGAGGTCGGGCGTCCCGACGGCGGCGCGGAAGGACAGCAGCTCCTCGCGGAGCCAAGGGATCATGTCGATCTCCCGCACCCCCCGGTTCGTCTTCGAGCGGCTCACGTTGATCTTCCCGTGGGTGAAGTCGACGTCCGACCAGCGAAGATCGCACGCCTCCGTGTTGCAGACACCGCTCGCGGCCAGCAGGGCGACCACGGCGCGACTGGGGCTCGCGCAGCGCACAGCCTGGCGCTCGTAGAGCCAGATCACGCCGCCCTCGCTCCTCTCCATCCGCCGCGCGATCTCCCTCCAGGGCAGCTTGTCGACATCGCGAAGCCGGCGTACCTCGGCAGCTGCCCGCGCAGTCTCGGGCTTCACCGGGTTGTCCACGATCTCGCCTGCGACGAGGAGAGTGAGCACCTCGTCGGCCTCCAGGAAGTCGCGCGCGGACCGCTTCGGGATCTTGACCCGCAGGCGCCGGTCGTCCGCAGGGTTGACCTGGACATCGAGCTCCTCGTCTCGGGTCGCCGCGCCGAGGATTGCCGACAGCAGGTCAATCGCGTGGTTGATCGTCTTAGGCGAGAGGGCCATCGGTCGCCCATCCGCGTGGCGAAGCGTCACCCCCGCCCTCGCCGCCGCCTGGATGCGCCGCATCTCGTCGATCTTCCGCTTCTTGAACTCGTCGACGACCCGGTAGGTGATCTGCGTCAGGCGGTACGCGTGGAAGAAGGGCAGTAGCTGGCGACGCAGCAGGTACTCGTACTGGTCATACGTCTTCTTCTCGATCTCGGGAGCCCGCTGCGCGAGCCAGCGGCTTGCCCACAAGTGAAACGTGGGGTCGCGTTCCTCGAGTGGGAGCTCTGGCGTCGGCTCACGGTAGATGCCCGCCGCGATCTCCTCGACGACGCGCCGGCGCTCAGCCTCGGCAAGGACGGGAGTCCAGCCCTCACTCGCGCGACCCAGGCGCCGCGAGCGCCGCTCACCGTCGACGGTCACGTGCAGCCAGAAGCTCGCGTCGGCGCCGTTCTTGAACGGTCTTACCTCGATCGACCCGTTGGCCGGCCGCCCGCCGCTCGCCTGCTTGCGTTTCGATCGCGGTGCCATCTGCCCACGCCCGCTGGAAGTGGTCTCCACCGACCAGCGGAGAAGTCAGGACCCTAGCCCATCGGATCGAAGGCGATGAGCGGCATTTCTCGCCCCCGTCGCTTGCCATCTCGGCAAGGCGCGTCGACGCCTCCACCGCGTCCAAACGCCGCGATTGCGTCTGCCACGACCTTGCTGTCGAACCGCAGTCGGGCGCGCGGGCCGCTCCCCAGGCGCATGGCTCCGAGCTCGCGCTGATGCGCATACACCCACGAACGGCTGACGCCGTACCGGGCAGCCAGTTCCGCCACCGTCAGCAGCGAGGCTTCCGTCCGCGTGCGGGCGCTGTTGGAGTCCTCACTGTCGAGCAGCTCCAGGACGCGCCGCGCCACCGCCTCGACGAAGTGCGGATCCAGGGTCGCCGACACGGCACTCGTCACGCAGCCTCCGAGAGCACGGACTCGTCGACCTCGACCAGGAGATCGAGCCGCAGCACCCGCGTCTCCTCGAGGACCGCGCTCCAGGCCGCCCGGAGCAGAGCGTTTGCGAGATCTCGCCGCTCCGCCGGGGTGAGCGCGTCGAGGTCGATGCGGAGGCTGCTCGTGCCGGCCCCTTCCTCGCTTCCCATTTCATCGATAAGGAGGCCTTAGCCAGCAAACTGGCCCCGACGACCGCACCGCAACGCTTGCCCGAAAGCGCGTACAGCGAGCTCAAAGTTGTCGGCCATCGCGGCCAGCTAACACTGGAGCAGAACCGACGCGACGCGCTCCAGCTCGCGCGCGCTCGTGGCTGCTCGCTGCCCGTAGTACAGATGAACGAGATCGACGTGGTCCCCCGCGTCGCGCGCGCACGCGAGCACCTCGCCGAGCTCATGAACGGAGAACGCAACGAGAACGCATCCGCCGGCGCGCAGGAGGTAGAGCGGGCACTGAAAGTCCATGCCCGACGAAGGGCTGGGAAGCCCGGGATTCGTCCCTACCGGCCGTCCAGGAGCGCCCGCAGCGCCTGACGCCCTTCGCTGATGTGGCGGTTGACCCAGGTATACGTGCGCCCGGTCAGCTCGCAGATCGATCGGTAGGAATGCCCCTCGGCCCGTAGCAGGAGCACCAGGCGCTGCTGCGGCTTCAGTTGCCCGATCAGCTCGAGCGCCTCGCGGGCGTCCACGAATTCATCGAGATCCGAGACAGTGGCGACCACCAGGACGTCCTCCGCGGCGACCTCTCTCCGCGCGCGCGCCAGCAGCGCGAATGCTTCGTGCTTTGCCACTGTGTACAGCCAGCCAATGATTCGGTCGCGTCGCGGCTGGACGCGGAGAAGCTGGAGCCACGCGAGCCCGCACGCATCCTCGGCGACTTCGCGAGACACGCCGAGCCTCGCCTGGAGGAGACGCACGATTCGCTCGTGCTGCATGCGGAACAGCTCCTCGGCGTGCCGGCGATCGACTGGAGTTGTCGACTGCCGCGTCGTCGGCTTGCTTCTGTCGGCCATGGGGCCTCCCTCGGGTCGCTTGCGGTGCGCCGCGCTGAGCGCCCGGGGCGACGGCCGCCCGCAAGCGCCAAAGG
>JADGIB010000341.1 GCA_019683665.1 Solirubrobacteraceae bacterium | reverse complement strand
CGCCGCCGGCCGGGGCGCCGAGGGCGCCGGGCGCCACGCGGTCGCGCTCGGCGGCGCCGCCGCGGCCGCCGGCGCGGCCGGGGACCGCGGGCGCCGCGACGAGCTGCTCGACGCCGCCGAGCGCCTCGACGCGCGGCAGCCCAGCTACTACGGGGCCGCCTGGGTCGCGCTCGGCCGCGTCCTGCTCGAGCGCTCGTGCGGTCGTGACCGGTGCGGGGGCTTGCTACAGTCGGCCGCGGCTCGCCCTTCGATGAACGACGACCCCTCCCGACGTAGCACCCCCGCCGGGGCGGCGTGCACGTGACGGCCCTCCTCCTCGTCGCCGTCGTCCTGCTCGTGCTGGCGAACGGGTTCTTCGTCGCCGCCGAGTTCGCGCTCGTGCGCTCCCGCCGCTCGCGCCTGGAGGAGCTGCGCGAGGGCGGCAGCCCGGCGGCCGAGCGGGCGCTGGGCCTGCTCGACGACCTCAACCAGCACCTGTCGGCCTGCCAGTTCGGGATCACGCTCGCCTCGCTCGGCATCGGCTTCCTCGGCGAGCCGGCGATCGCCCGCCTCGTCGAGCCGGTCTTCGGCGGGCTGTCGCACGGCGTCGCCGTCGCGCTGTCGATCGCGATCGCCTACGTGCTCGTCACGTCGCTGCACATCACCGCCGGCGAGCAGGTCCCGAAGATCCTCGCGATCGTCAAGGCCGAGCCGGTCGCGCTCGCCGTCGCCCGCCCGCTGATCTGGTTCAACGCGGCGATGGCCCGTTCATCAGCGCGCTCAACCACGCCTCCAACGGGCTGCTGCGGATGCTGCGCATCGACCCGCGCACCGAGTTCGAGGAGGGCGGCGGCCCGGGCGAGCTGCGCGTGCTGATCGCGTCGGCGCGCACCGGCGGCAAGCTCGACGTCGGCGAGGCCGGGATGCTCGAGGGCGTCTTCCACCTCCACGAGCAGGAGGCGCGCCAGGTGATGACGCCGATCCCGGCCGTCGTCACCGTCGACCTGTCCGAGGACGTGGAGACCGCGCTGCGGCGCTGCGTCTCCTCGGGCCCCACGCGGCTCGTCGTCACCGAGGACGACAACCGCGACCGGGTCCGCGGGATCGTCCACTCCAACTCGCTCGCCCGCCTGCTGCTGGCCGACGGGCCGGGCGCCTCGATCGAGCCGGCCGTCCGCGAGACCCCGATCGTGCCGGAGACCAAGCCGCTGGACGACCTCCTCGCCGACCTCCAGCGCGAGCGCTCCTCGGTGGCCGTCGTCATCGACGAGTACGGCCGCGTCGCCGGCATCGTCACGGTCGAGGACATCATCGAGGAGATCGTCGGGGAGATCGTGGACGAGACCGACCCGGCCGGCGGCGAGGTGCGGCGGCTGGCCAACGGCGACTGGTTCGTCCGCGGCCACGTCGCCGTCACCGACCTCGAGGACTACGGCCTGCACCTGCCGGTCGACTCCGACGCCTACAACTCGGTCGGCGGGTTCGTCTTCGCCGAGCTCGGGCGGCTGCCGCGGCGCGGCGACACGGTGAAGGCCGACGGCTACTCGATCCGCGTCGAGTCGGTGCGCGAGAACGGCATCGAGGCGGTCCGCATCCGCGAGCGCGGCCCGGCCACCGGCACGTAGCCGCCCGCCGCGCGCCGCCCGACCGTCCGTCCGTCCGTCCGGTGCAGGACATCGGCGTCTCGGCCTGCTCTAGCCTGCGGGCGGATGCGGGCGGCCATCGAGGTGGAGCACCTCACGAAGCGGTTCGGCTCGGTGACGGCCATCGACGACCTGTCGTTCACGGTCCGCGAGGGCGCCGTCACCGGCTTCCTCGGCCCCAACGGGGCCGGCAAGACGACGACCCTGCGGATCATCCTCGGGCTGGCGTCGCCGACGTCCGGGACCGTGCGCGTCCAGGGCGTCCCGTACGCGCAGCTCGCCGAGCCGGCGCGGGTCGTCGGCGCCTCGCTCGAGCGCGCCGGGTTCCACCCGGGCCGCTCCGGGCGCAACCACCTGCGCGCGCTGTGCGCGATGGCGCGGCTGCCGATGTCGCGCGTCGACGAGGTGCTCGAGCTCGTCGACCTCGCCGGGCCGGCCGCCGACCGGCGCGTCGGCGGCTACTCGCTCGGGATGCGCCAGCGGCTGCATCTCGCCGCCGCGCTCCTCGGCGACCCGGCGATCCTCGTCCTCGACGAGCCCGCCAACGGCCTCGACCCGCAGGGCATCCGCTGGCTGCGCGACACGCTGCGCGGCCTGGCCCGGGAGGGACGCACCGTCCTCGTCTCCAGCCACGTCCTCGCCGAGGTCGCCCAGACCGCCGACGACGTCGTCGTGATCGCCCGCGGGCGGCTCGTCGACCAGGGGCCGGTCGACCGCGTCGGCTCGCCCGAGCCGGAGGCGGTCATCGTCCGCGCCGCCGACGACGGGCTCGCGCGGCTGGCGGCGGCGGTCGAGTCGGCCGGCGGCGGCGTCGAGCGCCACGAGGGCTGGCTGCGCGTCACCGGGGTCGCGGCGGCGACGGTGGGGGAGGCGGCGCTCGCCCAGGGGGTGGCGCTCCACGCCCTCTACGAGCAGCGCGCGTCGCTGGAGGAGGTCTTCCTGCGCCTGACCGAGGGCGAGGGGGCGGCGGCGTGACCGGGCTGCTGCACGGCGAGCTCATCAAGCTGCGCATGACGCGGACCGCGCTCGGCTTCGCGCTGACGATGCTCGGCCTCATGCTGCTGAGCACGCTCCTGCAGACGCTCGTCGGCGACCCGACGACCGTGCAGGCGAAGCGCGACGCGGTCTCGGCCGGCGGGGTCATCCCGACCGTCCTCATCATCTTCGGCGCGGTCGCCGCGACCGGCGAGCACCGCCACGGCACGATCACGTCGACGTTCCTGATCGCGCCCGACCGGGTCCGCGCGACGGTCGCGAAGCTGCTCGCGTACGCGGCCGCCGGCGCGCTCGTCGGGCTCGCCGTCCAGCTCGTCGCGTTCGCGATCGGGGTGCCGCTGCTCGCCGGCCAGGCCGGGCCGGACCTGTCGGCGGGGACGCTGGCGGGGATGCTCGTCGAGACGGTCGTCGCCTGCGGTCTGGCCACCGCGGTCGGCGTCGGGGTCGGCGCGCTCGTGCGCAACCAGGTCGCCGCCGTCGTCGGGACGCTCGCCTACGTCTTCATCGTCGAGTCGGTCGTCGGCGGCTTCCTGCCGCGCGTGTACCCGTTCCTCATCGGCGGGGCGCTGAACTCGCTCACCGGGTTCGACATCGAGCACCGCACCTCGCCGGTGGTGGGCGGCCTGCTGCTCGCCGCCTGGACCGTCGCCTTCGGCGCGGCGGCCGTCCTCGCCGACCGCTCGCGCGACGTGAGCTGACGCCCGGCCGACGTCGCTGCCAACGTCGCGACGCGCCCGCAGCGAGACGTGTGGCACCTGGCGTCGGACAGGTCGATGCCAGGTGCCACACGTG
>JADGIB010000340.1 GCA_019683665.1 Solirubrobacteraceae bacterium | reverse complement strand
TACAGGCATCAGACAGGTCGATGCCAGGTGCCACACGTCGCCCGAGCGGGGCCGCAGGTCGGGCGGCGGGCCGGCCGATGCGAGAGAGGCGCGCGCCAGCGGGTAGGAGAGGCGCATGACGCCGTCATCGCGTGAAGAGCGCACCCACTGGCGGGCGCGGGACGACGCCGAGGTGTTCGTCGCGCTGGAGCGGGCGCGACGGCTGTGCGCCCGCCTGCGCGACCTCCCCGACGGCCCGCCGCCCGGGCCCGACGCGTTCGCGGCCGCCGAGGCGCGGCTCGGCCTGGCCGGGTTCGTTGCCAGCGAGCACCTCGACGCCGGCCAGCGCGAGGAGCTGCGCCGCGAGGCGGCGGCGATCGCGCCGCCGCGGTCGCCCGAGCGCCAGGCCGACCGCGTGCGGGCCCTCGCCGCGGCCGCCGGCCGCCTCGCCCACGGGACCCAGGACGCCGAGGTGTGCGAGGAGCTCCACCTCGCCGGCCTGCACATCGACGACGCGCTGCGCGTGCTCGGGATGCCGGCGCCCGGCCCGCGCCTGGCCTGGAGCGGCTGGTAGCCGGACCGGCGCCGTCGCCGCCTACCCTGGCCGGCGATGGCCCTCGACGCGCTCATCGCCTCGCTCGCCCTCGCCCTCGGCGCCCCGACCGCCGACGCGGCGGCCGCCGTCCCGCGCTGCCCGCGGACGCTGGCCAACTGCCGCGAGGCGCAGGGCCGGATCATCGCCATGGAGCGCGTCGACCCCGACGGCGACGGCGACCTCCACGTCGTCATCGCCGGCGGCTCGATCACGCTGCCGGGCATCACCGTCCTCGACGTGTCGCGCCGGCTGCGCCCGCGGCGCGACCCGCGGATCGGCGACTGGGCCGCCGGCGCCGGGCCCGTCCACCGCGGCAGCTTCGGCCAGCGCCAGATCGAGGTCATCCGCGTCGCGTTCCGGCCGCGGCGCTAACGTCGCGCCGTGCCCCAGCCGCCCGACGGCCAGCCCGCGCCGCCCGACGGCGCCCTGCCCGCGTCCGCCCTCGCCGCGGTCGGCGCCCGCCCGCTCGGCGTCTACGTCCACGTGCCGTTCTGCCTGTCGCGCTGCGGCTACTGCGACTTCAACACGTACACGAGCGGCGACCGCGGCGCCTACGTCGCCGCCGCGCTGGCCGAGATCGACCTCGCCGCGCGCGTCCTCCACGCGGGCGGCAGGCGCCCGCCGGTCGCCACCGTCTTCCTCGGCGGCGGCACCCCGACGCTGCTGGCCCCCGAGCAGATCGGGGCGCTGCTGGCGCGCATCGACGCCCGCCTCGGCCTGGCCGCCGACGCGGAGATCACCGTCGAGGCGAACCCCGACAGCGTCGACGCCGCCGCGCTCGAGGCGCTGCGCGCCGCCGGCGTCACCCGGATGTCGTTCGGCGTCCAGTCGGTCCGCGAGCACGTCCTCGCCGCGCTCGAGCGCAGCCACGGCCCGCGCCGCGCGCTGGCGGCGATCCGCGAGGCGCGCGCCGCCGGGTTCCACGGGGTCAGCGCCGACCTCATCTACGGGACGCCCGGCGAGGACGACGGCGACTGGCGGGCGTCGCTGGAGGCCGTCCTCGAGGCCGGCGCCGACCACGTCAGCGCCTACGCGCTCACCGTCGAGCCGGGGACGCGCCTGCACGCCCAGGTCCGCCGCGGGGAGCGCCCGGCGCCCGACCCCGACACGCTCGCCGACCGCTACGCGGCCGCCGACGCGCTCCTGGCCGAGGCCGGGCTGGCCTGGTACGAGCTGTCGAACTGGGCCCGCGACCCCGGCCACCGCTGCCGCCACAACCTCGGCTACTGGCGCTCGCACGACTGGTGGGGGATCGGCCCCGGCGCCCACAGCCACGTCGCGGGCACGCGCTGGTGGAACGTCGCCCACCCGGCCCGCTACGCGGCGGCGCTGGCGGCCGGCCGCTCCCCGGCCCGGGCGCGCGAGACGCTCGACGCGCGAACCCGGCGGCTGGAGCGGGTCATGCTCGAGGTGCGCCTGGCCGAGGGCCTCGACCGCGACCTGTGCGACCCGGCCGCGCTCGAGCGCCTCGCCGCCGGCGGGCTGCTGCGCGTCGACGACGGGCGCGCCGTGCTGACCCTCCGCGGCCGCCAGGTCGCCGATGCGGTGGTGCGGGCGCTGGCGTGACCCTGCGCCGGCCGCGCCCGTCGGACCCCGGCGGCTTCGCCCTGCGTCTGGCGCTGCGCACCGCGGTCGTCCTCCAGGCGACGTTCGCGCTCGGGATGGCGACCGGCGACCCCGACACCGCGCTCTTCTCGGCCTTCGGCGCGATCTCGCTGCCGCTGTTCGTCGACTTCGGCGGCCCGCCCGCGGTGCGGGTCGGGGCCTACCTGGCGCTGCTGGCCGCCGGGGCCGGGCTCATCGCGCTCGGCACGCTCTGCGGGCAGGACACGGCGGCGGCGACGGCCGGGATGGCGGTCGTCGGCTTCGCCGTCCTCTTCGCCGGCGTCGTCAACGGCTACCTGGCGGCGGCCGGCACCGCCGCGCTGCTGGCGTTCATCCTGCCGGCGATGCTGCCCGGCGATGCGGCCGACATCCCGCCGCGGCTGGCCGGCTGGGCGATCGCCGGCGCGACCTGCGTCCCGGCCTCGATGCTGCTGTTCGCGACCCGCCCGCGCGACCTCCTGCGCGCCGCGATCGCCGACGCGCTGCGGGCGCTCGCCGGCCTGATCACCGCCCCGCGGCTGACCCCGGAGGCGGCGCACGACGCGACCGCCCGCGTCCAGGCGATGCGCGACCGCTTCGCCGCCACCCCGTTCCGTCCCACCGGGCCGACCGGCGCGACCGGCGCGCTCGCCCGGCTCATCGGCGACGTCACCTGGCTGCGCGCGCTCGTGCTCGGCACCCCGCAGCCGCCGGTCCCGGCGCGGCCGACCGCGGCCGAGCGCGACCTGCGCGCCCGCTCGGCCGCCGTGCTCGACGCAGGCGCCGGCCTCGTCGAGGGCCGGGCCCGCGGCCGGCCCGACGTCGACGGGCTCGAGCGGGCGCGGCGGGCGGTCATCGACGAGCTCGTCGACCGGCTCGCCGACCCGGCCCTGCGCGCCGACGACGACCGCGTGTGGGCGGCGGTGCTGCGCAACTGGGAGGCGCGCGTCGTCTCGTTCGTCGCGCTCGACGTCGCCGACCGGGCGCTCGCGGCCGGCGGCGCGGCCGGCGGCGACCCGCCGGCCGCCGGGTTCCTGCGCCGCCAGTGGGTCGCGCTCGCGGAGGGCGGCCGGGTGGCCGCCGCCCACGCCGACGTGCGGTCGGTGTGGCTCCGCAACAGCGTGCGCGGCGCGGTCGGCCTGGCGGCCGCGGTGCTCGCCGGCCACGTCCTCGAGGTCCAGCACGCGTTCTGGGTCGTGCTCGGCACGCTGTCGGTCCTGCGCTCCAGCGCGCTGAGCACCGGCGCGACGATCGTGCAGGCC
>JADGIB010000339.1 GCA_019683665.1 Solirubrobacteraceae bacterium | reverse complement strand
CAGGTGCGGACCGTCGACGAGACGCGGGTGACGGCCGAGCAGACGGCGATCGCCGCCCAGGAGGCGCGCGAGCTGGCCGACCAGGGCGCCCGCACCTCGGTGGAGGCCACCCAGGCGATGCAGGCCGTCACCGAGTCCACCGGCCAGATCACCGAGGCGATACGCTCGCTGGCCGGCAAGTCCGACGAGATCGGCGGCATCGTCTCCACCATCTCCGGCATCGCCGAGCAGACCAACCTCCTCGCCCTCAACGCCGCCATCGAGGCCGCCCGCGCCGGCGAACAGGGCCGCGGCTTCGCCGTCGTGGCCGAAGAGGTCCGCAAGCTCGCCGAGGAGTCCCAGCAGGCAGCCGGCACGATCGCCGACCTCATCGCCCAGATCCAGGCCGAGACCGGCCGGACCGTCGAGCTCGTCGAGGAAGGGTCCCGCCGCTCGGCCGAGGGCTCGGTCACCGTCGAGCAGGCCCGCGAGGCCTTCGAGCGCATCAGCGCCGCCGTCACCGACGTCGGCGACCGGATCGCCGCCATCGCCCAGGCCACCAACGACGTCGCGGCCGTGGCCGAGCAGTCGAGCGCCTCGACCCAGCAGGTGTCGGCCTCCACCCAGCAGACGAGCGCCAGCACGCAGCAGATCGCCGCGTCCGCGCAGGAGCTGGCCCGCACCGCCGAGGAGCTCGAGCGGCTCGTCGGCACGTTCTCGCTGGCCGCCCAGGAGTAGCCCGCCCCGGGGCGCGGCGCACGGACGCGTCGCGCCCCGCCTCAGCCGGGGACGCGCGTGAGGACGCGCCGCGTCACGCGCTCGTCCCGACGCCCGGCGTGTCGCCCGCGACCGAGAGCGGCCGCGGCCCGTCGGCGCCGGACAAGCCCGGCGGCCGCGCGCGGCGGCCCCGCGGGGTCGTCGGGGCGCGCGACCCAGACGCTGTCGCCGACCTCCATCGGCACAGGCTCTCAGAGCGCGTCGTAGAGCGCGGTCAGCCGCCGCAGCGCGGACGCCATCGCGTCGATCTCGGCCGGGTCGGCGTCCGCGAGCACCTCGGCCCACGCCTCGGTGATGCGGCGGTTCTTGGCCTCGAACGCCTCGCGCCCGGCGGGCGTGATGCGCACGCCGACCCGGCGGCGGTCGGCCGGGTCGGGGACCCGCTCCAGCAGGCCCGCGCGCGACAGCCCGTCGAGCATCTTCGTCACCGACGCCGGGGTCAGGTCGGCGGCGGCGGCCAGCTCCCCGGCGCTGTGCTCGGCGCCGTCGGCGAGCACGCGCAGGATCGCGTGCTGGGAGAACGTCAGCCCGGGACGCTGGGCGTCGCGGCCGCGCAGCCGCCGCTGTGCGGCGAGGAACTCGCGCAGCGCGGCGCGCAGGCCCTCGATGACCTCGACGTCCGTCCGCTCGGGCATGAGGCGGCCCATGCTAGGCGGCGACCGCGGGCGGCTCCTCGGCCTGGGCCTCCTCGACCAGGCGCGGGGGCCGGCGGGCGGCGCGGGCGCGCTGCTCGACGCGGGCCAGGTAGAGCGCGGGGATCACGGCGAGGGCGCTGACGCCGACGGCCCACCAGTAGGTGTGGTCGAAGGCGGCGGCCGCGGCGTCGAGGTCGGCGGCGCCGGTGAGCCGGCTCGTGAGGACGACGGTGAGGATCGCCGTGCCGACCGAGCCGCCGATCCGCTGCAGGACGTTGAGCTGCGGGGTGGCGTGGGCGATGTCGGACGGGTCGCGCAGCGTCGCGAACGAGGCGGCCATGAGCGGCATGACGCCGCCGCCGAGGCCCATGCCGCGGACGAACAGCACGGCGGAGATGAGCCAGTAGGAGGTCTCGGCGGTGAGGAAGGCGAGCGGGATCGTCGCGATCGTCATCGCGGTGAGCCCGACGACGGCGACGCGCCCGCCGCCGACGCGGTCGGCGAGGCGCCCGGCGATCCCCATCGAGACGGCCGAGCCGAGGCCCTGCGGGACGAGCAGCAGGCCGGCGTGGAGCGCGTCCTCGCCACGGACGCCCTGGAAGTAGAGGGGCAGGAGGAGCATCGCGCCGTAGAGGGCGGCGCCGGAGGCGAACGTGGCGACGCTCGCGGCCGCGAACCCGCGCTGGCGCATGAGGCGGACGTCGAGGAGCGGCTCGTCGCGGCGCAGCGCGTGGCGGACGAAGAGGGCGATGAGCGCGAGCCCGGCGATCGTCGGGACGAGGACGCCGGACGACAGGAAGCCGCCCGCGCTCGACGTGCGCGACAGGCCGTAGATGACGAGCGGGACGCCCGCGCACAGCAGCAGGAGGCCGACGACGTCGAGGCGCTCGGCGTCGGCGGCGTCGTGGTCGTCGCGGGGCAGGAGCTTCAGCCCCATGACGAGCGAGGCGATCCCGAACGGGATGTTGATGACGAAGATCCAGTGCCAGCTGAGCTGGTCGATGAGCAGGCCGCCGACGATCGGCCCGAGCATCGGCCCGATGATCATCGGCACGCCAATGACGCTCATCACGCGCCCCAGGCGCTGGGGCCCGGCGGCGTGGGCGAGCATCATCTGCCCCAGCGGCAGCGTCAGCCCGCCGGCGGCGCCCTGGACGACGCGGAAGGCGATGAGCGACGGCGCCGACCAGGCGACCGCGCACAGCAGCGACGCCCCGACGAAGAGCGCGATCGACGCGAGGTAGGCGCGGCGGGCGCCGAAGCGAGAGCTGATCCAGGCGCTGACGGGGATGACCGCCCCCATGCCGAGCAGGTAGCCGGTGGCCACCCACTGGATCTCGTCGAGGGGGCTCTGCAGCTCGGTGGTGAGCGACTCGAGCGCGACGTTGACGATCGTGACGGCGAGGATCGACATGACCGATCCCATGCCGACGACCGCGGCCACGAGCCAGACGTGGCGCTCGATCGGAGGACGGGCGGAGGTGCTGGACGGGTTCGACACGAAGAAGGGACGCTTTCGTTTGCTGGCGGATATTATGCTAGCGAATAATTGACGCGGCGTCTAGGCTCCCGCCGATGAACTTCGCCCGCGACGTCGTCGACCGCGCGCCCGCCGACCGCCTGGCGCTCGTCGAGCTGGCCCGCGACGGCCGCCGCCGCGAGTGGCGCTTCGGGGAGGTCGCCGACGGCGCCGCCCGCCTCGCCGGCGCGCTCGCCCGCCGCGGGGTCCGCCGCGGCGACGTCGTCATGACGCTCGTCGGCAACCGCCCCGAGTGGGTCATGACGATGGTCGCCTGCTGGCGCCTGGGGGCCGTCGCCCTCCCCTGCAACGAGCAGCTGCGCGCGAAGGACCTCGCGCTGCGCATCGGCGTCGCCCGCCCGCGGCTCGTCGTCGCCGACGAGCGCAACCGCGGCGAGCTCGAGGCCGCCGGCGCCGACGCCCCCGTCGTCCTCGTCCCCGACGACGCGCTCTGGCGCGAGGGCCACCCCCCCCCCCCCGCCCCCCCCGCCCCCCAGGGCCCCGCCCACGTGAAA
>JADGIB010000338.1 GCA_019683665.1 Solirubrobacteraceae bacterium | reverse complement strand
CCCCCGCCCACCCCGCGCCGCCCCCCGCCCGCGCCGGGGGGCGGGGGCGCCGCCGCGCGCGGCGCCGCTCGGTCGGGGCGCAGCGGGCGCTCGGCCGCCGGCGCCGCAGCGCCGACGAGCTCGACCGGGCCCTCGTCGGGCTCGTCGACCGCGTCGCGCGGCGGCTGCGCGCCGGCGGGCACGCTGGCCGCACGGTGATCCTGCGGCTGCGGTTCGCCGGCGACGTGCGCGCCACCCGGTCGCGGACGCTCGCGCGGGGGACCGCGGCGACGCGCCCGCTGCTGGCCGCCGCGCGCGGCCTGCTCGCCGCCGCGCGGCCCGCGATCGAGCGCCGCGGGCTCACGCTCGTCGGCGTGACGGTGACGAACCTCGAGCCCGCCTGCGGCGGCGTCCAGCTCGAGCTGCCGCTCGGCCCGCCGGCCGGGCTGGACCTCGACCTCGCGCTCGACGCCGTCCGCGACCGCTTCGGCGCCCGCGCCGTGCGCCGCGCGCGGCTGCTGGGCGCCGACGACGGGCTCGGGCCGCTGCTCATGCCGTTCGACCGGGAGGAGCCCCACGGGACCGACGTCAGCCACGAGGTCGACGCCCGGCCCTGACGCGGCGCGGGCCGCGGGCGAGCGCACGACCGCGTCGCGCGCCGGCGTCGAGACGGGCGCCAGAGCGGGCCGGGTGCGCGCTCCGGGAGCGCTACGGTGATCCCGAACGCGCGGCCATCCGCTCGGAAGGAGCCCCGATCGATGCCTGAGGCCCTCGTCATCGTCGACTACCAGAACGACTTCGTCCCGCCCGACGGCGCGCTGGCCGTCGCCGGCGGCGACGAGATCGTCGACCGCATCAACGCGCTCGCCCGCGACCCGCGGTTCGACCTCGTCGTCGCCACCCGCGACTGGCACCCGGCCGACCACCACTCGTTCCGCGAGCAGGGCGGGCCGTGGCCGCCGCACTGCGTCCAGGGCACCCGCGGGGCCGAGCTGCACCCCGACCTCGACACGTCCCGGATCGCCGAGGTCGTCGACACCGGGACGCGCCCCGAGGACGAGGGCTACTCGGCCTTCGAGGAGCCGCGGATGGCGCAGGTGCTGCGCGAGCACGGCATCACCGACGTGACCGTCGTCGGCCTGGCCACCGACTACTGCGTCCTGAACACGGCCCGCGACGCGCTGCGCGAGGGGTTCGCGGTGACCGTCGACACGTCGGCGGTCCGCGCCGTCGACGTCGAGCCGGGGGACGGCGACCGCGCGCTCGCCGAGCTCGAGGCGCTCGGGGCGAGGATCGTCGACCTGTCGGCCGCCTGACCGCCGGGCGGCGCCTCGCCGCGGCGCCAGAACCGCAGCGTCCCGTCGTCGACCGGCCCGTCGCGCAGGACCGCGACGTCCTCGCGGTGGCTCATCGGCAGCCGCCACGGCGGCCCGTCGCCCTGGCGCGGGAAGCGGTGCAGCGACCGCAGGACGTAGCCGGCCTGGAAGTCGAGCAGCGGCCGGGTCGGCCCGTCCCGGCGGTCGCGGGGCGCGACGCACGCGTCGTGGCCGTGGGCGTCCATGTGCGCGAGCAGCCGGCACAGGAAGCCGCAGACGAGGTCGACCTTCAGCGTCCAGGAGGCGTTCGTGTAGCCGATCATGAACGCGAAGCTCGGCACGTCGCTGAGCATCAGCCCCTTGTAGGCGAGCGTGTCGGGCAGCCGCACCGGCGCCCCGTCGACGACGAGCTCGATGCCGCCGAACGCGAGCAGGTTCAGCCCGGTCGCGGTCACGACGAGGTCGGCGGGCAGCTCGGCGCCGGACGCCAGCCGGACACCGGACGCGGTGAACGTCGCGATGCGGTCGGTGACGACGCTCGCGCGGCCCTCGCGGATGGCCCGGAACAGGTCGCCGTCGGGGACGAGGCAGAGCCGCTGGTCCCACGGGTCGTAGGACGGCCTGAAGTGCGTGTCGACGTCGTAGCCGGGCGGCAGCTCGCGCCGCGCCAGCGCGCGCAGGACCCGGCGCACGAGCCGCGGGTGGCGGCGGCTGAGCCGGTAGACCTGGCTCTGCTGCCAGATGCTGCGGCGGCGGACGAGCGCGTGCGCGCGGCGGTCGCCGAGCAGCCGCCGCAGGCGGGCGGCGATCGGGTCGCGCGACGGGATCGACAGCACGTAGCTCGGCGAGCGCTGGAGCATCGTCACGTGCGCGGCCCGCTCGGCGAGCGCGGGGACGAGCGTGACCGCGGTCGCGCCGCTGCCGATGACGACGATCCGCCGCCCCGCCCACTCGAGGTCCGCCGGCCAGTGCTGCGGGTGGACGATCGTCCCGGCGAAGCGCTCGGCGCCCGGGAGGTCGGGCCGGTGGCCCTCGTCGTAGCGGTAGTAGCCGGACGCGCAGAACAGGAACCCGCACGTCATCCGCCCGCGCCGCGGCGGGCCGCCGTCGCCGGGCTCGACCTCGACCTCGACCGTCCAGCGGGCGTCGGCGCTCGACCACGCGGCGCGCACGACGCGGTGGCCGAGGCGGATGTCGCGCTCGAGGCCGTGCTCGGCGACCGTCTCGCGCAGGTAGCCCAGGATCTCCTCGCCGGAGGCGAGCGTCCGCTCCCGCGTCCACGGCTTGAACGCGTACGCGTACGTCGCCAGGTCCGAGTCGGAGCGCACGCCCGGGTAGCGGAACAGGTCCCAGGTGCCGCCGATCGCCCGGCGCGCCTCGAGGATCGCGAAGCGCTTGGCCGGCAGGCGGGTGCGCAGGTAGCGCCCGGCGGCGATCCCCGACAGGCCGGCGCCGACGATCAGCACGTCGACGTGCTCGGGCGCGGCGGCCATGGGCGCACATGATGCCGGGCGCGGCGGCGTCCCGCGCGTCTTGATCTGGCGTGCAGGTTCGCGTGGGATGGTGTCCGGCATGAGCGATGACCCGAACCGCAACAGCCTCGAAGAGGCCCTTCGCGCGGTCGCCCGGGAGGTGGGACGCTCGATCGAGCGCATCTCCGAGATCGACCTCGACGAGCTCGCCCGCAACGCCGGGGTCGATCCCGACCAGGCCCGCGAGTGGTTCGACGGGGCCAGCCAGTGGCTGCGCATCCAGATCGAGCGCGTGGAGACGGTCGAGGAGGAGGACGTCGAGCCGGCCGCGGTCGTCGCCGACGACCCCCTGGGCCGGGCCGCCCCGCACCCGCTCGACCTCCCGACCGCCGAGCAGGGGGTGGCGCTGGCCGCGCTGGACTCCGGGCGCTGGATCCTCGAGCCGGGCACCGACACGCTCGCGCTGCGCGGCGACGGGCCGGCCCCGCACGACGCGCTCGGGCTCGCCCGCGAGCTGCGCGTCCGCGACTGGGTCGACGCCGACGGGGCGCTGACCGTCGCCGGCCGCCACGCGCTCGAGCGCTGGCTGGCCGCCGCCCGCCGCGACTGACCCGCCGCCCGGCCGCGCCCCCCCGGGCCGCCCGCCCGGGCGGCGGCCGCGCGGGCCGCCGAACGG
>JADGIB010000337.1 GCA_019683665.1 Solirubrobacteraceae bacterium | reverse complement strand
CCTAGCGGGCCGCGGCGCGGCCGCGGGCGGCGCCGAGCACCTCGGCCATCGTCCGCGGGCGCACCCCGAGCGCCTCGACGTCCGCGCTGCCGCGCTCGGTCACCGTCGAGACCTCGAGCAGCTCCGCCTCGTCCCAGGTGACCGGGGCGGCGGCGGCGAGCGCGGCCTCGGCCGCGCGCAGCGCCGTGCGCGCGACCGGCGGCGGGACCGGCACGACCGGCCGGCCGGCGACGGCGAGGCGCACCATCTCGGCGTGGGTCAGCGTCTGCGGGCCGGCCAGCTCGACGCGGGCGGGCGGGTCGGCGGCGTCGAGCACGGCGACGACGCAGTCGGCGGCGTCCTCGGCCCACAGCGGCTGGAAGCGCGCCCGGCCCAGGCCGGTCATCGGCACCGCGGGCAGGAGGGCGAGCCGCCGGTGCACGGTCGTCCAGCGGCCGCCGTCGGCGTAGAGCATCGAGGGCGCGAAGACGGTCGCGGCCAGGCCGGACTCGGCCACGACCCGCTCGGCGAGCGCCTTCGAGCGGCGCAGGCGGGTGCGGTGGTGGGTCGTCGCGCCGAGCGCGGAGAAGAACAGGAACCGCTCGACCCCGGCCCGCTCGGCGGCATCGACCATCCGCCAGGTGGCGATCGCGTTCAGCTCCTCGATCGAGCCGTTCGGCTGGTCGCGCGCGGACGCCGCGAGGTGGACGACGGTGCCGACGCCGCGCATCGCGTTGCGGAACGAGGGCGGGTCGGCGAGGTCCCCGAGGGCGATCTGGACGCGGACCCGCTCGGGCCCGAGCCGCCGCGGGTCGCGGACGAGGCAGCGCACGGGGACCCCGCGCGCGGTGAGGCGCCGCACGAGCGCCGAGCCGACCTGGCCCGTCGCGCCCGTGATCAGGACGAGGTCGGCCACGGCGCCGTCAGAACCAGTGCCGCTGCTCCTTCCAGGGGTCGGCGTCGTTGTGGTAGCCGTTCAGCTCCCAGAACCCCTGGCGGTCCTCGGCCAGCAGCTCGAGCCGGCGCAGGAACTTCGCGGACTTCCAGAAGTAGCGCTTGGGGACGAGCAGGCGCAGCGGCGCGCCGTGGTCGGGCTCCAGCGGCCTGCCCTCGTAGGCGTGGGCGAGCAGGACGTCGTCGTCGTAGAGGAGCTCGAGCGGCATGTTCGTCGTGTAGCCGCCGTCGCAGTGAGCCATGACGAAGCGGGCCTCCGGCGTGACCCCGGCCCGCTCGAGGACGTCGCGCACGCGCACGCCCGTCCAGGTCGTGTCGAGCTTCGACCAGCGGGTCACGCAGTGGATGTCGACCGTGACCGTGACCTGGTCGAACGCCATCAGCTCGTCCCAGCTGAGCGTGAGCGGGTCGGTCACCGCCCCGTCGACCGTCAGCGTCCAGGTGCTCAGGTCGAACGGCGGGTTGTCCCCGTAGGTGAGGACCGGGAAGCGCTCGGTCAGGTACTGCCCGGGAGGGATGCGCGACGGGTCGAGCCCGCGCTCGGCGGCCTGCTTGCGCCCACGCGCCGCCAGCGACTTCGAGGTGACGGCCATGACGGTTAGAGTACGGCGTTCCAGCCGGACCGAATTCGAATCGAGAAGGACGACCACCACATGGCCTACGTCATCGCGGAGCCCTGCATCGGCACGAAGGACAACTCCTGCGTCGAGGTCTGTCCGGTGGACTGCATCCACCCCACGCCGGACGAGCCGGACTACGACACGGTCGAGCAGCTCTACATCGACGCGGAGGAGTGCATCGACTGCGACGCGTGCGTCGAGGCCTGCCCGGTGGACGCCTGCTTCGCCGAGGACCAGCTCCCGCCGGAGTGGTCCAAGTACATCCAGATCAACGCCGACTACTTCGCCAACCGCTAGCCCGGCGGAGGTCCGGCTCGACTCAGGCGGCGACGGCCAGCGCGAGCGGCTCCTCGGCCTGCGTGCTGCCGTCGCCGGCGAACCGCCGCACCGCGATCGTGTGACCGCGGCGGCGGACCTCGACGATCACGTCCGCGTCGCGCTCGTGCACGACGAGCCGGGCGCCGGGATGGCGCCGGCGCAGCCGGGCGATCTCGCGGGCCTGGTCGAGGGTGAGCTCCATGGCCCCATGGTCGGCCGGCCGCCTCAGGGGTCTCGGAAGATCCGCTGAAGCCCGGCTAAGTCCTCGGGCGCGGCCGGCCGGCGGCCGCGGGCGCGCGGTCCGGGCGCCGGCTCAGCCGGCCATCGGCAGCGACATGCCCGACGGCTTGGGGCTCGGCGGGATGACGTCGAGCACCGGCAGCGCCGGCAGCGGCTGCGGCGTCGCCGCGATGAGCCCGCGGGCCGCGTGGCGGATCCCCTGCGAGGCCGGGTCGTCGGGGTCGGCGAACACGATCGGCCTGCCGGTGTCGGAGCCCTCGCGCAGCGGCATCGTCAGCGGGACGGTGCCGAGCAGCGGCACGTCGAGCTCGTCGGCCAGCGCCTGGCCGCCGCCCTCGCCGAAGATCGGGAAGCGCTCGCCCGACGGGGTCGTGAAGCCGGACATGTTCTCGACGACGCCGCAGATCTCGAGGTTGACCTTCTCGGCCATCTCGGCGGCGCGCCGCGCGACGCGCTGGGCGGTCGGCTGCGGGGTCGTGACGATGAGGAACCGCGCCTGCGGCAGCAGCTGGGCCAGCGTCATCGAGACGTCGCCGGTGCCGGGCGGCAGGTCGATGAGCAGGTAGTCGAGCTCGCCCCAGTCGACGTCCTGGAGGAACTGGGTGAGCGCCTTGTGGAGCATCGGGCCGCGCCACACGACCGCGCTGTCCTCCTGGCCGAGGAAGAAGCCGATCGACATGACCTTGATCCCGCCCTCGCCCTCGAGCGGGATGATCTTGCGCTCGGCCGACACCGGCGGGCGCCGGCCGCCGAGGCCGAACATGCGCGGGATCGAGTAGCCCCACACGTCGGCGTCGAGGACGCCGACGCGCCTGCCCTCGGCGGCGAGCGCGGCGGCGAGGTTCGCGGTCAGCGTCGACTTGCCGACGCCGCCCTTGCCCGAGCCGACGCAGATCACGTTCGCGACGCGCGCGAGCGTGCCGTTCGGGAGCGCCCCGCCGCGGCCGAGCTTCTGCTGGATCGCCGCCTTCTGCTCGTCGCTGAGGACGTCGAAGCTGACGTTGACCTGCGTCACGCCGTCGAGCGCCTTGACCGCGTTCGTGACCGCGGTCTGGAAGTGGCTGCGGATCGGGCAGCCCGGCGTGGTCAGGGAGACGACGACGTCGATCACGCCGCCCTCGCGGATCTCGATCGAGCGCACCATGTCGAGCTCGACGATGTTCTGGCGCAGCTCGGGATCGATGACCGCCTCGAGTGCCTTGCGGATCTCATCGTGCGTCATGCGCCCATTGTCCCAAAGTCCCCGCGTCCGCCCGCGGACCCCCGGGGCGGCCGCGCCCGCCCCGGGGCCCCCCCCGCCCGGCCCCCGGGGGCCCCCGGGGGGCCCCCCCCGCCCGGG
>JADGIB010000336.1 GCA_019683665.1 Solirubrobacteraceae bacterium | reverse complement strand
GCCGTAGAGGGCCGAGGCCTGCTTGGCGCTGTAGGCCATGATCGGCGTCTCCGCGAAGCCCTCGGCGTCGAGCTCGGCCCGGAGCGCGGCGACCCGGCCGTCCATCATGTCGCTGGGGGCGACGACGTCGGCGCCCGCGCGGGCGTGCGAGACGGCGGTGCGGGCCAGGCGGTCGAGCGACGCGTCGTTGTCGACCGACCCGTCCTCGCGCAGGACGCCGCAGTGGCCGTGGCTCGTGTACTCGCACAGGCAGACGTCGGTGATGACGACGACGCCGGGGTGGGCGGCCTTGATCGCGCGGGCCGCGAGCTGGACGGCGCCCTCGTCGTCCCACGCCTCGCTGCCCTGCTCGTCCTTGGCGGCGGGGATCCCGAACAGGAGCACGCCGCCGAGGCCGAGCGCGGCGGCCTCGCCCGCCTCGGCCACGGCGGACTCGACCGAGTGGCGGCTGACGCCGGGCATCGCCTCGATCGGCCGCGAGCCCTCGAGCCCCGCCTCGACGAACAGCGGCAGGACGAGGTGCCGCGGCAGGACGTCGGTCTCCCGGACCAGCGAGCGCAGGTCCGGCGTGCGGCGCAGGCGGCGCAGACGGGTCTGCGGGAAGGCCATCGCCCCGAAGGCTAGGAGGTCCGCGCGGCCGCCGCCGCCGCGGAGGGGGGCCAGAACGCCGTCTCCTCGATCGTGATGGCGTACAGGTCGTGGTCGCGCCAGCCGCCGGCCAGGCGCAGGTAGCGCGGGGCGAACCCCTCCTTGCGGAAGCCGTTCTTGCGCAGGACCCGCGCGGAGCGGACGTTGTGCGGCATGACCGCGGCCTGGACCCGGTGCAGCCGGGCGGGGCCGAACGCGAAGCCCAGCGCGAGGCCGACGGCCTCGGTCGCGTAGCCGCGGCCGTTGACCTCCTCGTCGACGAAGTAGCCGAGGGTCGCGTTGTCCCAGGCGCCGCGGACGATGTTCGCCAGGCCGATCCGCCCGCGGATGCGCCCGGTCGACGCCTCGATGATCGCGAACGCGTACATCCGGTCGGCCCGCCACTCCTCGCGGTCGCGGACGATCTCGGCCCGCTGGCCGGCCGGGGTGAAGAAGCCGTCGGAGCGGCGCGGCTCGTACGGGGTGTTGAAGGCCCGGTTGCGGACGCGCAGGTCGACGAGCTCGTCCACGTCGTCCAGCGTGAACGCGCGGATCGCGACCAGCTCACCGTCGAGGCGCTCGGGCAGCCGCATGGTCAGAATCGTCTCAGGGCGACACGGGCCAGGATGCCGTATCCGGCGGCCAGGGCGAGCAGGTGGGCGGCCGGGCCCCACACGCCGGGGTCGGCGCCGTTGACGGCGGCGTCGAGCGCCTGGAGGGCCGGCTTGAACGGGAACAGGGCGTTGACGACGGTGATCGCGTCGTGGACGCCGCCGGCGACCGCGCCGCTGGGGACGAGGGCCAGGAACGCGAGCGGCAGCGCGACCAGCAGCCCGAGCAGCGACGCGGCCCGCACCTCGCGGGCGAGCGCGCCGATCGCCACGCCGAGCGCGCTGCAGCCGAGCGCGCCCGCGGCGAGCGCGACGAGCCACAGCGGCAGGCGGCCCCAGTCGACGCCGGTGAACGCGCCGATCCCGCACAGCATCGCCAGCGCGGCCAGGCCCGAGCACGCGGCGGCGAGGACGACCTTCTCGGCCAGCAGCGCCGCCCGCGAGACGAGGCCGCGCACGAGCCGCCCGTAGGCCTGCTCCTCGCGCTCGAGCGCGAGGACGCCGCTGGCCAGCAGCACGGCGATGAACAGCAGCGAGACGGCGACGGCCAGCGCGACCGCGAACGCGTCGAGCGGGGTGCGGCTGCCGCTGAGGACGGTCGCCCGCACCCGGATCGGCTCGCTGACCGCGCGCAGCGCCGGGGTCGCGAAGTCGAGGCCGATGAGCGCCTGCTCGGCGAAGCGCAGGACCTGCTCGAGCCCATCGCGCTCGGGCGCGTCGGCGGGGAGGCGCGCCAGCGACCGCTCGAGCACGTCGCGGGCCCGCTTCAGCCCGAGCAGCGTCTGGCGGCCGAGCGGGGTGGCGATCTCGCCGCCCTCGGCGAGGATCCGCAGGTCCTCGATGGCGACCTCGCCGATCGTCCGCGACAGGGCCGCGTTCGCCCGCGCCAGCTCGGCGTCGATCGTCGCCTCGACGAACGACTGCTTCAGCGCGTCGCCGTTGTAGAGGACCTCGACCTCGGCCTGCCCGAGCCCGCCGTTGAGCCGCTCGACGGTGTCGGGCGGGATGATGAGCGCGGCGAGCGCGTCGCCGGACTCGACCGCGTCGACCGCCTCCTCGCGGGTCCTCACCCGCAGCGGGTCGATCGCGTCGAAGAACTGGTCGGCGTAGTCGGTGAAGTCGACGTCGCGCCCGCCGACGTTCGTCGTCGTCTGCCCGATCGGCACCTGGTTGAGGAACGCGACCCTCGGCTTGTCGGGCCCGCGCGACAGCGCGATCCCGATGAGCAGCGCGATCGCGATCGGGTAGACGACGAGGAGGCCGACGAGGAGCTTCGAGCGGCGGAGGATCTGGAGGTCCTTGACCAGCAGCCAGCGCAACGGCTCCCCCCGCCCCTAGTGGCCCTGCGCGCGCAGGAACCGCACGAACGCGGTCTCGAAGTCGACGCCGGTCCGCTTGGCGTCCCGGTGGAGCGCCTGCGGCGCCCCGGTGAACAGGACCTCGCCGTCGGCGAGGACGAGGACGCGGTCGGCCCAGCGCTCGGCCTCGGCGACGTTGTGGGTCGTGAAGACCACGGAGGTGCCGTGCTCGCGGGCGAGCCCGTCGACGAACTCCCACAGCCGCTCGCGCTGGCGCGGGTCCAGCGACGAGGACGGCTCGTCGAGGAGGAGCACCGGCGGGTCGGCGAGGAGCCCGACGGCGATGTTCACCCGCTGGCGGTTGCCGCCCGACAGCGTGCCGAGCTCGTCGTCGGCGCGGTCGGCCAGGCCGGTCTGCTCGAGCATCCGCGCGACGACCGCGTCCGGGTCGGCGACCTTCTCCAGCCGGGCGAACAGGCGCAGGTTCTCGCGCACGGTGAGCTTCGAGTACACGGCCGGCTGCTGGGGGACCCAGCCGATCTCCTCGGGCGGGCGGCTCACCTCGCCCTCGTCGGGGCGCAGGATCCCGGCGAGGATCGACAGGAGCGTCGTCTTCCCGGCGCCGTTGGGGCCGATCACCGCCAGCAGCTCGCCCTCGCCCACCGAGAACGACACGTCCCGCAGCGCCACCCGGTCCCCGAATCGCTTCGTCACGCCGCGCGCCTCGGTGGTCACGGTCGGGCAGGCTACCTCGCCCCGCGGCCGCCTCGCGGCGGCGTCTTCGCCATGATCCGCTGCCGATGAGCGAGGTGCGCATCCTCTTCGTGGGCGACGTCGTCGGCGGCCGGGGCCGCCCCCCCCCGGCGGCCCCCCGGCCCGCGCCGCCCGCCCCCCCCCCCCCCCCCAGACGCGGCG
>JADGIB010000031.1 GCA_019683665.1 Solirubrobacteraceae bacterium | reverse complement strand
TTTATACGCCACCGCCGGCGCCCGGCCCGCCGCCGGCGCGACCCCCCGCGCCCGCGCCGCGGGCGGGGGCGACGACGACGGGGCGCGCCCGGACGTCGACGCGACCCTCCTGCTCGACTTCACCCCCAACGGCGTCCACGCCGGCATCTACTCCGCCGTCGCCCGCGGCTACGACGACGCCGAGGGCGTCGCGCTGACGATCCGGCAGCCGTCGTCGTCGAGCGACGCGGTGAAGCTCCTGGCCGCCGGGCGCGCCGACTTCGCCGTGCTCGACATCCACGACCTGGCGCTCGCCCGCGAGCTCGGCAACGACCTCGTCGCCGTCATGGCGAGCGCCCCGCGGCCGCTGGCCGCGATCCTCGCCCCGCCCGACGGCGCCGGCCCGCGCGACCTCGCGGGCCGGCGCGTCGGCGTCACCGGCCTGCCGTCCGACGAGGCGGTGCTGCGCTCGATCGTCGAGGGCGCCGGCGGCGACCCCGACCGGGTCCGCGTGACGACGATCGGCTTCAACGCGGTGGCGGCGCTCGTCGCCCGGCGGGTGAGCGGCGCGACCGCGTTCTGGAACGTCGAGGGGCTCGCGCTCGAGCGCGAGCGGCCCGGCAGCCGCCAGTTCCGCGTCGAGGACTACGGCGCCCCCGCCTACCCGGAGCTCGTCCTCGTCGTCCGGCGGACGTTCCTGCAGGACGAGCCCGACGTCGTGCGCGCGACCGTCGACGCGCTGCGCCGCGGCTACGCGTTCACGCTCACCGACCCGGACTCGAGCGCCTCCGACCTCGTCGACCAGGTCCCCGACGCCTCCCGCGAGCAGATCGTCGCCCAGCTCGACGTGCTGACGAAGGTGTTCCTCGGGCCGACCGGCCATCCCGGCGGGCTCGACGAGGACGTCCTGCGCCGGTGGGCGCGCTGGGAGGCGCGGTTCGGCATCACCCGCGAGCCGCCCGACGTCGCGCAGGCGTTCACGACGCGGTACGCGAACGCGCCGCTGGACGACCAGACGGGCGGATAGCGGGACGGAACGGCGGGCGCTACTGGGCGCGCAGCTGGCGGAACTCCCGGCGCACGGACTCCGGGCGGCCCCACATCTGCACGACCTCGGTGCGCCCGACGCGCACCTCCCGCAGCGCCAGCTCGCCGGTGATCTCGGCGTCGTCGAGCAGCTTCAGCGTGCCGTGGACGACCGGGGCGGCCGCCGCGTGGCCGAAGCGGTGCGCGACGAGGATGCGCCAGTGGAAGCGCTGCCGCGAGAGCGGCTGCGCGTTCACCGTGACCAGGTAGGTCGCGGTCTCGATGTAGCGGCCGACGTCGTCGATCCGCAGCTCGAGCTCGAGGTCGGTCCAGTCGTCGGGCAGCGAGTCGACGATGGCCTGGAAGTCGTCGGCGAGAGACATCGTGCGCAAGACGATAGCCGCGCGGCGGACGCCGGAGCGCTCAGGCGGCGAGCTCGACGCGCATCGCCCGGGCCAGCGCGCCGCCGATGATGTGGACCTCGGGGTCGTCGCCGAAGCGGGCGAAGACCGGGCCGTCGAACGGCTGCTTGTCGACGATCTCGAACGTCGCCCCGGGGCGGATGCCGCGGTCGGCGAGGTAGCGCAGCATCTCCGGGTCGGAGTCCGACACGCGCACGAACACGCCGCTCGTGCCCGGCTCCAGCTCCTGCAGCATCGTGCTCGACCCCTCCTCGATCTCGAGGTCGCGCGACGGGATCGGGTCGCCGTGCGGGTCGTGGGTCGGATGGCCGAGCTTGGCGGCGATCAGCTCCTCGAGCTCCTCGGAGAGGACGTGCTCGAGGACCTCGGCCTCGTCGTGGACGCGGTCCCACGGCACCCCGAGCGTCTCGGCCAGGTACAGCTCCAGCAGCCGGTGGTGGCGGATGACCTCCAGCGCGACCTTCACGCCCTCGGGCGTGAGCTGGACGCCGCGGTAGGGCACGTGGCGCACGAGCCCGAGCGTGTCGAGCTTCTTGACCATGTTCGACGCCGACGCCGCGGTGACGCCGAGGCGCTCGGCGATCGCGTTCGTAGACACCGCCGCGCCGTCGCTGCGCGTCTCCAGGGCGTAGATCGCCTTCGCGTAGTCTTCGACGGCGGAGCTGACGCTGTCCATCGCCATGAGTTTAGCCGTGACTGAAAATGCCGTCCGCACCGTCCACGAGGCGTGCGGCCTGGTCGACCGCTCCGAGCGCGGCAAGCTCGCGCTGACCGGCGCCGGGGCGAAGGCGTTCCTCCACGGGCAGGTCACGAACGACGTGCTCGGGCTCGAGCCCGGGACCGGATGCTACGCGGCGTTCCTGACGCCGAAGGGCAAGATGCTCGGCGACCTGCGGATCCTCGACCTCGGCGACGAGCTGTGGCTCGACACCGAGCGCGCGTCGCTGCAGGCGCTGTTCGACATGATCCGCCGCTTCAAGATCGGCTACGAGGTCGAGCTGCACAAGCGCACGCTCGAGTGCGCGCTGCTGTCGCTCGTCGGGCCGCGGGCGCGGCAGGTCGCCGGGGCACTCGAGCTGCCGTCGGCCGAGCACGCGTCGATGCGGGCGCGCCGCGGCGGGGCCGACGTCGTCCTGGTCGCCACCGCCGACGGGATCGACGCGATCTGCGCCGCCGAGGACGCCGGCGCCGTCCGCGCCGCGTTCGTCGAGGCGGGCGCGGTCGAGGTGCCCGAGGCGGCGGCCGAGGTCCTGCGCGTCGAGGCGGGCCGGCCCCGCTACGGGATCGACCTCGACGACACGGTCATCCCCCAGGAGGCCGGGCTCAACGAGCGCGCCGTCAGCTTCACGAAGGGCTGCTACGTCGGCCAGGAGACCGTCGCGCGCCTCTACTACCGCGGCAAGCCCAACCGCCACCTGCGCGGCCTGCGCCTCGACGGCGAGGCGCGCACCGGCGACGTCCTGCGCCTCGGCGAGCGCGAGGTCGGGCGCGTCGGGTCGGTCGCCGACTCGCCGCGGCTGGGCCGCATCGCGCTCGCGCTCGTGCGCCGCGAGGCCGAGCCGGGGGCGCAGCTGGCCGTCGGCGACGGCGGGACGACCGCCACCGTCGTCGAGCTGCCGTTCGCCTGAGCGCGCTCAGGCCCCGGCGGCGAACGCGGCCAGCCGCGCCGCACCGGGCCGCGGCTGCAGGCTGAGCGCGGGCGGGTCGTTGGCCGCCACCCACGCGGCGACGATGCGGACCTCGTCGACCTCGTCGGCGGGGATGTGCGTCGCCGGGCGGTCCGGGTCCCAGCCGCGCAGCGCCGCGCGCGTGCGCGCCTCGAGGTCGCCGGCGCCCTCGACCGGCCCCCAGTCGGCGACGCGCCCGTCGACGATCCAGAACAGGTCACCGCGGGCCGGGTCGCGCGGGTGCGGGGCGCGGACGAGGCGCGGGCGCGCGTGCGTGGCCGCCAGCGCCCCGTCGAGGCGGGCCAGGAGCTGCTCGAGCCGGGCGCGGCGGCGGCGCAGGCCGGCGGCGCGCTCGTAGCGCTGGGCGGCGGCCGCGGCGCGGATCTCGGCGTCGACGTGGTCCAGCAGCGCGGTCCCGCCGTCGCGCCCGCCGGTGAACAGGGCCAGCGCCGCGTCGAGCCGGCGCCGGTAGAGGTTCGGGTCGAGGTCGCGCAGGCACGGCGACAGGCAGCGGCCCATCTGCCCGTAGGCCGACGGCCAGTCGCGCCGCGGGAGCGCCCGGCCGCAGTGGCGCAGGCCGAAGATCGAGCTCAGCTGCTCGACGAGCTCGGTCGCCGCCGCCCGGCCGCGCAGCGGCCCGACGTTGACCGCGTGGCCGTGGGCGGGCGCCGCGGCGACCTCGAGGACCGGGAAGGCGATGTCGAGGCGGCAGCGCAGGTAGACGTAGCGGTCCTGGTGCTTGAGGCGCGCGTTCCCGGGCGGGGCCAGCCGCTTGATGAGCCGGTTCTCGAGCACGAGCGCGCCGAGCTCCGACGCGGCCTCGCGGTAGTCGACGACAGCGGCCTGGCCGGTCCAGGCCGACGGCGCCGACGAGGGCGCGAAGTGGGCGCGGGCGCGGGTGCGCAGCGCCACGGACTTGCCGACGTAGAGCGGCTGGCCCTCGGCGTTGCGGAAGATGTAGACGCCGGGCTCGTCGGGGACGTCGGACAGGTCGGGCCGCGGGGTCGCGCGGCGGCGCCGGGCGGCGGGGCGGCCCCCGTCGGTGGCGCCGGCGCGCCGGCGCCGCGGGGCCGACGAGCGGGCGCCGCCGGGGCGCAGGACGGCGATCGCCTCCCCCACCGTCGTCGCGTGCGCGGCGAGCTTGGGCAGCAGCGCGCAGAACACCCGCGCGCACGTCTCGGCGTCGGCGAGCGCGCGGTGCCGGGTCTCGACCTCGATCCCGAGCGACTCGGCCAGCGGGACGAGCCTGCGCTGGCGGGCCAGCGGGGCGAAGCGGCGGGCGAGCGCGAGCGTGCAGATCGCCGGCGGGTCGGGCCACGGGATCCCGACGCGCTCGCAGGCCTGGGCGAGCACGCGGCGGTCGAAGGCGGCGTTGTGGGCGACGAGGACGCGACCCTCGAGCTGGGCGATGAGGTCGGCGAGGACGACCTCGGCCTCGGGCGCCTCGTCGAGCATCGACTGGGTGATGCCGGTGAAGCGCTGGATGCCGCGCGACAGCGGCGCCCGGACCGCGCACAGCGACGAGAAGCGGTCGTGCAGCTCGCCGCCGCCGACGAGGACCGCGGCGACCTCGGTCAGCTCGCAGCGGTCGCCGGCCAGGCCGTTGGTCTCGGTGTCGACGGCCAGGAACTCGGCGGTGCGCAGCGGCTGGGCGAGCAGGTCCACGCCCGGTGTCCTACGGCATGGCCCCGACGGCATGCACGACGAACTGCGCACGACCCGCCGCCCGGAGGGGTAGCATCGGACGATCCCATCCACGACCGGGAGGGAGCCGACGATGCCCACGTTCGCGACAGAGCACGAGATCGAGCGCCTCGAGGCCGAGCGCGAGGCGTGGGAGGCCTACCGCGCCGCCCTCGGCGGCCTCGAGGGCCGCGCCTACGAGGAGGCCGAGGCCGTCGCCTGGGAGCGGCTCCAGCGGCGGCTGGCCGAGCTGACCGCCTGAGCGGCCGCCCGCCTCCGGTCCGGTAGGGTTCCCGCCCGGAGAGGATGGTCCGCGTCGCTCGCCTGCACGCCGCCCTGGGCACGGCCGCCGTCGCGGCGCCCTTGGCGCTGAGCGGCTGCGGCGACGACGACGGCCACGCGAACCGGCCCCGCCCGCCGGCCCCGATCGTCGTGACGGCGAGCGTGGCCAGGGACGAGGTCTCGGTCTCCCCCGCGCGGATCGGCGCCGGGCCGATCAGCCTCATCGTCACCAACCAGACCGCCCGCTCCCAGCAGGTCACACTCGAGCGCGTCGGCGCGCCGGGCGGCGACCGCGGCCGCCTGCGCCAGACCACCGGGCCGATCAACCCGCGCGACACGGCCCAGCTCGACGCCGACGTCCCCGAGGGGACCTACGCGGTCCGCGTCGACGTCGACGGGGTGCGCCCGGCGACGATCGACGTCGGCGCCCCGCGCCCGAGCGCCCAGCAGGACCTGATGCTCCCCTAGCCGCGGCCCGCCTGGACAGGCGCGTGCGCGGCTGCAAGGCTTGCGCGCGTGCAACCGAGCGCGCCCGCGGACCCCGAGCGGACCGAGGCCGTCGCCCGTCGGCTCATCGAGCTCTGGCAGCACGCGATCCGCGACGCCCGCCCGCTCTACGCGGAGCTCGAGGCGCTGCGGATGGGGATGACCGACCACAAGCTCCTGCACCACCTCGCGCTGGCCGACGAGCCGCCGACGGTGAAGGAGCTCGCCGCCGCGGTCGGGCTGTCGCTGCCGGGCGCCAGCCGCGCCGCCGACGCGCTCCTGCGCCGCGGCTGGGTCCACCGCGAGGAGGACGCGCGCGACCGGCGGATGAAGCGCCTGTCGATCACGCCCGACGGCGCCGCCGCCCTGCGGCGCGTCGAGGAGGCGCGGATGGCCGGCGTCGTCGAGCTCGTCGCCCGGCTGGCGCCCGAGCACCTCGACGCGCTCGGCGCCGCGCTGGACCCGATCCTCGCCGACCTGCGCGACGTGCTCGACGGCGCCGCCCCCGACCTGCGGCGCACGCCCGGGACGGGCCCCGACGCGGCCGCCCGCCGCCGCTGACCGCCGTCTCGAGCCGCTTCGGGGTGAACGTCGCCTGGATGGTCGAGCAGGCCGGCACGCTCGGCGCGTGCCCGGCGCTCGGCATCGGGCTCCCGCTCCTCCTGCCGGCCGCGATCGTCGTCCTCGTCGTCCGACGGGGCTGGTCTCGCTGATCCCTGGGTAGGATCACGCCGCAATGGCCGTCGATCTCTCCAACGTCACGCGCGTCGCCACGGAGCCGGGTGAGCTGCCGCCGAGCATGGCCGCCTGGGTCATCCGCCCCGAGCGCGAGGGCGAGCCGAAGGACGCCTTCCAGCTGGAGGAGATCGAGGTCCCCGAGCCGGGCGCGTTCGAGGTGATCGTGCGCGTCATGGCCGCGGGCGTGAACTTCAACAACGTGTGGGCGGCGCTCGGCAGGCCCGTGTCGGTGTTCGGCTACGGCGACCACCCGCAGTACGGCCACCACATCGGCGGCTCCGACGCGGCCGGCGTCGTCTGGAAGGTCGGCGAGGGCGTGACCCGCTGGAAGCCGGGCGACGAGGTCGTCGTCCACTGCAACCAGGCGTCCTACGAGGACGTCGAGGTCCACGGGCTCGACCCGCTCGCCGCGCCGTCGCAGCGGATCTGGGGCTACGAGACGACGTGGGGCTCGTTCGCCCAGTTCACGAAGGTCCAGGCCCAGCAGCTGCTGCCCAAGCCCAGGCACCTCAGCTGGGACGAGGCGGCGTCCTACGGGCTGACGTACTTCACCGCCTACCGGATGCTCATGGACCGGGCGCGGCTGCAGGCCGGCCACCGGGTCCTCATCTGGGGCGCGGCCGGCGGCCTGGGCGTGTTCGCCGTCCAGCTCTGCAAGGCGGCCGGCGCCGAGTGCGTCGGGGTCGTCTCCTCCGCCGAGAAGGGCGAGCTCGTCAAGCGCCTCGGCGCGACCGCGTACATCGACCGCAGCGAGTTCGCGGGGATGATGCGCCGCGGCGACGAGACGCCCGAGGAGGAGAAGGCGCGCTTCACGGTCTCGCGCGCGTTCGCCAAGCGCGTGTCGGAGCTGCTCGGCGCGCCGCCCGACATCGTCTTCGAGCACGTCGGGAAGGCCACGTTCCCCACGTCCGTGTTGACCGTCAAGCCCTTCGGCAAGGTCGTGATCTGCGGCGCCACCTCCGGGTACCAGCTCGACTTCGACGTCCGCTACCTGTGGATGCGCCAGAAGGAGATCATCGGCTCGCACTTCGCCAACGCGTGGGAGTGCCAGAAGGCCAACCAGCTCATCGAGCAGTCCAAGATCCGCCCCGTCCTCTGGAAGACGATGGGCTTCGACCAGGTGGCGGAGGCCCACCAGCTCATGCACGAGAACAAGCACCTAGGAAAGATCTCGATCCTCGTCGGCGCCGCCGAGGAGGGCCAGGGCCGCACCGAGCCCGGCCCCGGCGCGATCCGCGCGGAGGTGGGAAGCTGATGGCCAGGAGCAAGACCCCCGGCGTCGTCCACATCCCCTGGTACGCGACCGGGTTCCGCGGCGACGCGTTCGCCGAGGCGCTGGCCGAGTTCGCGCCGATCGCGATGCGCTACGGCGCGCTCGACTACCAGGTCTTCCGCAGCCGCGAGGACCGCTACCGGTTCCTGCAGATCGCGACCTTCGAGACGAAGCTCGACTGGGAGCGCTTCTGGGAGGGCGACGAGGCGGTCGCCTTCCGCGTCAACCACTCGGGCTGGTACCAGGTCCCGGTCCTGCCGGTCTGGCACGACCGCCTCGCCGCCGGCTCGCTGGCCGACGAGGCGGCCGAGGCCGAGGAGGCGACGACCGCCTCGGACGCCGGCAGCCCCGCCGCCGCCTGACCCCGCCTCGCCGTTGTCGGATCACGGTCGCCATGCGACCGTGAGACGACAACCGCGGCCGCCCGCTCAGGGGGCGAGCCGCTCGACGACCCAGCCGTCGCCCTCGCGGCGGTAGCGCAGGCGGTCGTGGAGTCGGTTGACGCGCCCCTGCCAGAACTCGACGGTCTCCGGCACGACCCGCAGGCCGCCCCACCACGCCGGGCGCGGGACCTCCGTGCCCTCCGGGAAGCGCTCGGCGGCCTGCGCGTAGGCCCGGTCGAGCTCGTCGCGGCCGGAGACGACCGTCGACTGGCGCGACGCGTGCGCGCCCAGCTGCGACCCGCGCGGGCGGCTGGCGAAGTACGCGTCGGCCTCGGCGTCGCCCACCCGCTCGACCGTGCCGTGGACGACGACCTGGCGGCGGATCGGCAGCCAGGGCAGCACGAGCGCGGCGCGCGGGTTGGCGAGCGCCTCGCGGCCCTTGCGCGACGTGAGGTTCGTGTAGAGAACGAGGCCGCGGTCGTCGACGCCCTTGAGCAGCACGGTCCGCGCCGACGGCACCCCGTCGGGGCTGGCCGTCGCGAACGTCATCGCGTTCGGCTCGACGACCCCGGCCTGGACCGCGTCCTCCAGCCAGGCCTCGAGCTGCTCGCGCCACGTCGGCGCGAGGTCGGCCTCGTCCAGACCGGTCGGCAGGTAGGAGCGGCGCATCGATGCGAGATCCATCGCGCCGCAGTCTGCCAGGGGCGCGCCGGCGACGGCCGGCCGCCGCGCTACGCCGCCGACGAGCGCCGCTGCGCGGACGACTCGATGTCCATCCGCAGCCGCGCGAGCGACTGGCGGATGAGGCGCGAGACCTGCATCTGGGAGACGCCGATGATCCGCGAGATCTCCGTCTGGGTCAGGTCCTGCTCGAAGCGGAGGCGCAGGATCTCGCGGTCGCGGTCGGAGAGGACGTCCATCGCGTCGTCGATCATCGCGCGGATCTCGGCGCGGCCGATCTCGGGGTCGGCGTCGCCGAGCGACTCGGCGAGCGTCGAGTCCTCCCCCACCGGCTCGTCGAACGAGCGGGTGCGGTGCGCCTGGGCGGACTGGATCGCCGCCAGCGTGTCCTCGAGCGAGGCGTCGACCGCCTCGGCGATCTCCTCGACCGTCGGCGAGCGGCCGAGCGCGTTCGTGAGGTCGTCGCGGGCGCGGGCGACCTTCAGCTGCAGCTCCTGGGTGCCGCGGGGCACGTGGAGGGCCCAGGTCCGGTCGCGGAAGTGGCGCTTGATCTCCCCGAGCACGGTCGGGGTCGCGTACGAGGAGAAGCGGACGTCGCGGCTCGTGTCGAAGCCGTCGATCGCCTTCATGATCCCGATGCAGGCGACCTGCACGAGGTCGTCGAGCGGCTCGCCGCGCCCGGCGTAGCGGCCGGCGAGCGCCCGCGCCAGCGGCAGCATCTCGCGCGCGAGCTGGTCGCGGGCGGCCCGGTCGCCGTGCTCGTGGTAGCGGCGCAGGAGGTCGCGCTCACGCGCGGCGCGATCCGTCGCGGGCGGTCCTCCGGCGGACATGTCCTCATGCTTGCCCATCGAGCCGCCCCGGTAAGCCTCCCGGGCTACCCCTGCTCCAAGGGCGCCATCGTCAACCCGGCGTCTCGCAGCTGCTCCCAGTAGAGCTCGGCGAGCTCCTTGTGGCCCGACCACACGATCGCCAGCCCCGTGTTGTGGATGCGGTCGGCGATCGCGTAGCCCTCCTCCAGCGTCACCCCGGGGATCGTCCGCGCCAGCGTGCGCGCGACGTGATCGAAGGTGTTGTGGTCGTCGTTGCGGACGATGACGCGCCAGGCGCCACCCATGCCGCTCCCCGGCCCGGCCGTCCGCGGGCGTTCGATCGTCTGCGTCATCGCGGGGGATGCTACGCCGATCGCTTCGACCAGTAGCGCTGCAGGCCGAGATAGCCCTGGTCGACCGGCGCCGCCTGGCACAGCTTGGCCGCGATCGCCTCGTCGGTGCGGGCGTGGACCCACGCGTTGTGCTCGGCGACCCAGGTCGCCTGGTCCAGCCGCCGCGCCTCCGGCACCCACATGTCGAACCACAGCCGCAGCGCGTCGAGCTGGTCGGCCGGGTCGTCGTAGATCCCGAAGTGGGTCGGGACGATCCGGTCCGGGTCCCACGAGGCGATGAGGTCGAGCGAGTCCAGCCACGCCTCGATGTCGATGTCCGGCGGCGGCGTCGGGCCGATCGTCGGCGAGCCCGGGTGGCGGATCCCGGCGGTGTCGCCGGCGAACACGGTCCCGGTCGGCTCGTGCAGGTACGACAGGTGGTGCTTGGCGTGGCCGGGCGTCGGCGCGACCCGGAAGTCGCCGATGCGCTCGTCGCCGAGGACGCGGATGCGGTCGCGCGGCACCGGCAGGATCTCGCCCCAGAGGCGGTCCATGTCGTCCCCGTAGAGGCGCGTCGCGGACGCCAGCAGCCGGCTCGGGTCGGCCAGGTGCGGCGCCCCGCGCTCGTGGACCCAGACCTCGACGTTGGGCCAGCGCCGCGCGAGCGTGCCGGTCGCGCCGGCGTGGTCGAGGTGGATGTGGGTGAGCGCGATGACGCGCGGGACCTCGCCGTCGAGGCCCTCCAGCAGCGCGTCCAGGCACGAGGCCGGGCCCGGGTCGACGAGGACGTCGCCGACGAGCCAGGAGCCGGTCACGCCGTCGCGGCCGAGGTGGCGCAGGTCGATCAGGCGCATGCGATCACGATGTCCTGGTAGGAGCGACCGTCCGTGCCGCGCCACGTGCCGGGCTCGATCCTGCGCACGTCGAGGCGCTCGCGCACCCAGCGCGCGTCGTAGGCGACCGCCTCCTCGGGCAGCCGGGGGTCGGACACGGCCATCTCAGCCTCCTCGAAGTCGTGGAACGGGATCGTGGTGCGGCCGGCGCGCAGCGCGGCGCGCGAGCCGTCGTCGAGCAGGAAGAACGTCGCCAGCAGGCGTCCGCCCGGGCGCAGGACCCGCATCGTCTCGCGCAGGTAGTGCTCGCACTCGGCCGCCTGCAGGTGGGTCACGACGCTCGTCATGATGGCGACGTCGAAGGCGTCGTCGTCGTACGGGAAGCGGAAGTCGAGCGGGGAGAGCCGCCCGTCCGGGTTGTAGCGGGCGTTGCGCAGGTCGACGAGGTCGAAGCGGAAGCGGTCGGCCGGGTAGCGCTCCCGGCACCAGGCGATCCCGCGCGGGTCGACGTCGAAGCCGGCGTAGCGGCCGGTCGTCAGGTAGCCGGCGAGCGGGCGGGCGATGCGGCCGATGCCGCAGCCGACGTCGAGGACGTCGCTGCGCGGCTCGAGGCCGGCGAGGTCGACGAGGTGGCCGAGGAACTCGTCGCCCGTCGCGAGGAAGTCCCCCGCCCCGACGAACTGCAGCCGGCGCGGCGGCACGAGCGGGTCGTGGCGCCCGCGGAGCCGGTCGAGGGCGTCCGCGGCGCGGAGCCGGAGGGCGGTGGAAGCGCGACGCAGCAAGGTGCTGAACCGTACAATTGACTCATGAGTCAACACCGTCTCCCCGAGCGGGACCGCCCCTGGCTCATGCGGACCTACGCCGGGCACTCGACGGCGGCGCGCTCGAACGAGCTGTACCGCTCGAACCTGGCGAAGGGGCAGACGGGACTCTCGGTCGCGTTCGACCTGCCGACGCAGACCGGCTACGACCCCGATCACGTCCTCGCCCGCGGCGAGGTCGGCAAGGTCGGCGTCCCGGTCAGCCACCTCGGCGACATGCGCGCGCTCATGGCCGGCATCCCGCTCGGCGAGATGAACACGTCGATGACGATCAACGCGACGGCCGCCTGGCTGCTCGCGCTCTACATCGTCGCCGCCGAGGAGCAGGGCGTCCCCGCCGCGAACCTGCAGGGCACCACCCAGAACGACATCGTCAAGGAGTTCCTGGCCCGCGGCACGTACGCGTTCCCGCCGGAGCCGTCGATGCGGCTGATCGCGGACATGATCGCCTTCACGGTCACCGAGGTGCCGCGCTGGAACCCGATCAACATCTGCAGCTACCACCTGCAGGAGGCGGGCGCGACCCCGGTCCAGGAGATCGCCTACGCGCTCTCCAACGCGATCGCCGTCCTCGACGCCGCGCGCGAGCGGGTCCCGCCGGAGCTCATGGGCCAGGTCTTCGCGCGGATGTCGTTCTTCGTCAACGCGGGCGTGCGCTTCATCGAGGAGCACGCGAAGCTGCGCGCGATGGCGATCCTGTGGGAGGAGATCGGCCGCGAGCGCTACGGGGTCCGCGACCCCAGGCAGCTGCGCTTCCGCTACGGCGTCCAGGTGAACTCGCTCGGGCTGACCGAGCAGCAGCCGGAGAACAACGTCCAGCGGATCGTCCTCGAGGCGCTCGCGGTGACGCTCGGGCGCAACGCGCGCGCCCGCGCGATCCAGCTGCCGGCCTGGAACGAGGCGCTCGGCCTCCCCCGCCCGTGGGACCAGCAGTGGTCGCTGCGCATCCAGCAGGTCCTCGCCTACGAGACCGACCTGCTCGAGTACCCCGACATCTTCGAGGGCTCCAAGGTCATGGACGGGCTCGTCGGGGAGCTGCTCGAGGGCGCCCGGGCCGAGATGGCCGTCGTCGCCGAGCACGGCGGCGCGGTCGAGGCGGTCCCGTACATGAAGGCCGCGCTCGTCGACGCCCACCGCGAGCGGATCGCCCGCATCGAGCGCGGCGAGCAGGTCGTCGTCGGCCTCAACCGCTTCACCGAGACCGAGCCGTCGCCGCTGGCCGCCGGCGAGGACGGCGGCATCCTCACCGTCGACCCGAGCGTCGAGGAGGAGGCGCGCGAGGCCCTCGCCCGCTGGCGCGAGCAGCGCGACCAGGCCGCTGTCGACGCCGCCCTGGCCGAGCTGGCGCGCGTCGCCGCGGACCCGTCGCAGAACATCCTGCCCGCGACGATCGCCGCCGCCCGCGCCGGCGCGACGACCGGCGAGTGGGCGCAGACACTGCGCGACGCGTTCGGCGAGTACCGCGCCCCGACCGGGGTCGGCGAGGCGACCGCGGCGCCGGTGTCGGTCGAGCTCGACGTCGTCCGCGAGCAGGTCGAGGAGCTGTCGGAGCGGCTCGGGCGGACGCTGAAGATCCTCGTCGGCAAGCCCGGCCTCGACGGGCACTCCAACGGCGCCGAGCAGATCGCCGTGCGCGCCCGCGACGCGGGGATGGACGTCGTCTACGACGGGATCCGCCTCACCCCGGCCCAGATCGCGAAGTCGGCGCTCGACGAGGGCGTGCACGTCATCGGGCTGTCGATCCTGTCGGGCTCACACCGGGAGCTCATCCCGGCGGTGATGGACGCGCTGCGCGAGGCCGGCGTCGACGTGCCGGTCGTCGTCGGCGGGATCATCCCCGAGGCCGACGTCGCGCCGCTGAAGGCGCGCGGGGTCGCCGCGGTCTACACGCCCAAGGACTTCGACCTGACGAGGATCATGGGCGACATCGTCGCGATCGTGGCCCGCGCGCACGACGTCCCGGTCGCCGCCCTGAAGGCGTGACCGGCGCCGAGCTCGCCGCGCGCCTGCGCGCGGGGGACCTGTCGGCCGCGCCGGAGGTCCTCAACCTCGTCGAGAACCGCGCCCCGGCGATGCGGGCCGAGATCGAGGCGCTGCTGGCCGGGGTCTCCCCCGCGGCCCTCGGCGGCGAGGCGCCCGGCCACGTCATCGGGATCACCGGCCCGCCCGGCGCCGGGAAGTCGACGCTCCTGTCGGCGCTCGTCGCCGCCTGGCGGGCCGCCGGCCGCACGGTCGCCGTCCTGGCCGTCGACCCGTCGTCGAAGCGCTCGGGCGGCGCGCTGCTCGGCGACCGCGCCCGGATCGCCCACGACCCGCAGGACCGCGGCGTCTTCATCCGCTCGACGGCGGCGGGGACGCGGCTGGGCGGGCTGGCGCCCTCGACGCCCGCGGCGGCGGGCGCGCTGGCGGCCGCGTTCGACGTCGTCGTCATCGAGACCGTCGGCGTCGGCCAGTCGGAGACCGAGGTGGCCGAGGTCGCCGACACCGTCGCCGTCATCGTCCAGCCCGGGTCCGGCGACGCGCTCCAGTTCCTCAAGAGCGGGATCATGGAGGTCCCCGACGTGCTCGTCGTCACGAAGGCCGACCTCGGCCAGGTCGCGCTGCGGGCCCGGCGCGACCTGAGCGCGGCGCTGCGATCGCTGGGGGCGCGCGACACGCCGGTCGTGGCGGTCAGCTCGCTGGCGCCCGCGTCGGGGATCGACGAGCTCGTCGCCGCGCTCGACGCGCACCGGGCCGGGCTCGACGTCGCCGCGCGGCGGGTCGCGGCCCGGCGCGCGGGGGCGCTGGCGGACTTCGCCGCCGAGCACGGCGAGGCCGGCCTGCGGGCGGTCGGCGGACGCCGCTCGGCGCAGCGGCTGCTCGCGCAGCAGGATCCGGCGGCCGACATCCCTACGCTTGTGCGCGTGCTCGACCAGGCGGCCCGATCGTGAACCTCAACCGCTGGCCCGGCCAGCTCCTCTTCCTCGTCGCGGCGTTCGTCGTCCCGACGCTGATCGCGGCGGCGCTTGGCGCCGCGAACCTCGGGACGGCGGCGACGTTCGGCCAGCTCGCGTTCGCGGCGGCCTTCATGTACCTGATCCTGACGCGGTGAGGCCGCGCTACACGGCGTGGGAGCCGGGCAGCGGCGGCGCGAACCGGTAGCGGCAGTGCTTGCACACCCGCGCCGAGGCGAGCACGGTCTCGGCGCAGTCCGGGCAGATCTTCGTCGTCGGCGCGTCGTCGCCGACGAGCTGCAGCGGCCCGGGGACGGCCGCGTCGTAGCGGAAGCCCTCCGGCAGCGACGGCAGCTGCGGCGCGGGGATCCGGCGGGCGGCCAGCTCGGTCACCGGCGCGGCGGGCCCGCCGGCGGCCGGCGCGGCCGCCCCGGCGCCATCGAAGCGGCGCAGGACGCGCGCGGCCGCCACGCCGAGCGCGGCGAGGAGCGCGGCGACGAGGACGAGCAGGAGCGCGACGGCGACCACGACACGGGCTGCTTCGCCGCCCCGGCCGCGACTCCTCGGCGCCGCAACCGCCGTTGCACGCGCCGGGGCCTCCCGGACGGCGGCCCGCTCATCTAGGCTGTGGCGATGGCCCGCGCTCCGCTCATCGACGGCCACGGCCGCCGGATCGGCGATCTGCGCCTGTCGGTGACCGACCGCTGCAACTTCCGCTGCCAGTACTGCATGCCCGCCGAGGGCCTCCCCTGGCTGGACCGCGACGAGGTCCTGCGCTTCGAGGAGATCGAGCGGATCGTCGCGCTGCTGGCCGAGATGGGCGTGCGCGACCTGCGCCTCACCGGCGGCGAGCCGCTCGTGCGCCGCGACTTCCCCCAGCTCGTGCGGATGCTCGCCCCGCTCGTCGACGACCTCTCGATCACGACGAACGGCTACCTCCTCGAGCGCGACGCGGACGCGCTCGTCGCCGCCGGCGCGAACCGCTTCAACGTCTCGATCGACTCGCTCCAGCGCGACCGCTTCTTCGAGATGACCCGCCGCGACGCGCTCCCCCGCGTCCTCGCCGGCCTGCGGGCGCTGGCCGCCCACCCGGAGGCGCACCCGATCAAGGTCAACGCGGTCGCGATGCGCGGGTTCACCGAGGAGGAGGTCATCCCGTTCGCGGAGTTCGCGCGCGAGCACCCGTACGAGGTCCGCTTCATCGAGTTCATGCCGCTCGACGCCGGCCACGCGTGGAGCCCCGACCAGGTCCTCACCGGCGAGGAGATCCGCGCCGCGATCCACGCCGTGTACCCGCTGGAGCCCGAGCCGCGCGAGCCGCACGCGACCGCGCGCACGTACCGCTTCGCCGACGGACGCGGACGGATCGGCTTCATCAACCCGGTCAGCGAGCCGTTCTGCGGCGACTGCAACCGCATCCGCATCACGGCCGAGGGCCGGCTGCGCACCTGCCTGTTCAGCCTCAACGAGACGGACCTGCGCGGCCCGATCCGCGCCGGGGCCGACGACGACGAGCTCGAGGCGATCATCCGCGCGGCGGTCTGGCGCAAGGAGCTCAAGCACCGCGTCAACGAGCCGGGGTTCGTGCAGCCTGACCGGCCGATGAGCGCGATCGGCGGCTGACCGCCGTCCCATCCTCGACAGCGAGGTCTCACATTCAAGGTTCGTTGCGGCGGTCCGACGATGCCGTGCAGACGTCGTGGCCCCGAACCCGGAGCGAACCACCGTGCATCTGCTGTCCCGACTGCGTCTCGGCGTGCGCCTCGGCGCCGCCTTCGCCCTCGTCATCGCCCTGCTCGCGGTCGTCGCGATCGTCGCCCTGACCTCGCTCGGATCCCTGAAGGACGAGGTGCGCGCGATCGGCGACGGCGCCGACCGCGACGCGGCGACCGCCGCCTCGTCGGTCGAGTCGAACATGCGCGACGCGGCGCACCAGATCGCCAACCACCTCTACGTCTACGACGGGATGCTCGAGCAGCAGGACGTCGTCGCCGAGGAGATCGAGCGGCTGCTGACGGACATCGACGGCGACCTGGCGACGCTCGAGCGGCTCGTCACGACCGCCGCCGGCCGGGCCGCGGTGCGCGAGGCCCGCGACCGCCACGAGGCGTTCAGCGCGCTGGCGCGCCGGACGGTCGAGACGTCGCGGCAGGAGACCCTCGACGGCGTCGAGGAGCGCGACGGGTCCCGCGGCCCGTACACCGACGAGCTGATGCCGTCGCTGGCGGAGCTGGAGGCCGCCTACGAGCAGGTGCAGGCGGCGGTCGCCGCCCAGACGCAGGCGAAGGTCGACGCCGCGACCGACGCCGCCGGCACCGACCAGCGCACGATCCTCGTCGTCGCGATCGTCGCCGCGCTGGCCGCGGCCGCGGCCGCCGTGCTCGTGACGCGGTCGGTCACCCGGCCCGTCCGGGTCGTGCGGGCGCGGATGCGCCGGCTCAGCGACGGCGGCCTGGCCCAGCTCGACGACGGCCTGCGCGCGTTCGCCCGCGGCGACCTCACGGTGCCGGCGCGGATGGACGCCGAGCCGATCGGCAGCACGGCGCGCGACGAGCTCGGCGACCTGTCGCGCACGTGCGACGAGATGCTCGACCGGGCCGCGGTCGCGATCGACGCCTACGAGCGGACGCGGTCCGAGCTGGGCACGCTCATCGGCGAGGTGTCGGAGACGGCGGCCGCGGTCAGCTCGGCCTCCCAGCAGGTCGCCGCCAGCTCGGAGGAGGCGGGCCGCGCCGTCGGCGAGATCGCCGGCGCGATCAGCGAGGTCGCGCGGGGCGCGAGCGCCCAGGCCGAGGCGGTCGAGACCGCGCGCAGCGCCTCCGAGGAGACCGAGCGCGCGGTCCGCGACGCGAGCGAGGTCGCCGCGACCGGGGCGACCGCCGCGGACGAGGCGACGGCGACGATGGCCGCCGTGCGCGAGTCGACCGAGCGGGTGACCGCCGCGATCCGCGCGCTGGCGGGCAAGTCCGACGAGATCGGCGGCATCGTCTCCACGATCTCCGGCATCGCCGAGCAGACGAACCTGCTGGCGCTGAACGCCGCGATCGAGGCCGCCCGCGCCGGCGAGCAGGGCCGCGGCTTCGCCGTCGTGGCCGAGGAGGTCCGCAAGCTGGCCGAGGAGTCCCAGCAGGCGGCCGGCACGATCAGCTCGCTCATCGACGAGATCCAGCACGAGACCGCCGACGCGGTCGGGATCGTCGAGGACGCCGCCGCCCGGTCGCAGGCGGGCAGCGAGATCGTCGACGAGGCGCGCGAGGCGTTCGACCGCATCCGCGCCGCGGTCGACGGCGTGCGCGAGCGGATCGCCGCGATCGCGGCGTCGACGGGCGAGGTGGCCTCGGTGGCCGAGCAGTCGTCGGCGTCGGCCCAGCAGGTGTCGGCCTCGACGCAGCAGACGAGCGCGAGCACGCAGCAGATCGCCGCGTCCGCGCAGGAGCTGGCCCGCACCGCCGAACAGCTCGAGGTGCTCGTCGAGCGGTTCCGCCGCCACGAGCCCGCCGCCTGATGTCCGACCGCAGACACTGACGTCGGCGATCCGCTCAAGGGTGGGGTCGCCGGTCCGAGCACGGGAGGTGCCTCTCAATCCCGTCACCGAACCGACGAACCCACCGTGCACTTCATCTCACGTCTTCGCGTCGGCGTGCGCCTCGGCGCCGCCTTCGCCCTCGTCATCGCGCTGCTCGCCGTCGTCGCCATCGTCGCGCTCACGTCCCTCGGAACGCTGAAGGGCGAGGTGCGCAGCCTCGGCGACGGCGCCGACCGGCGGGCCGCGACCGCGGCGACCTCGATCGAGTCGAACATGCGCGACGCCGCATCGCAGGTCGCCAACCACCTCTACGTCTTCGACGGCGACCTCGACGCCCAGGACGAGATCGGCCAGGAGATCGAGCGGCTCCTGACCGACATCGACCGCGACCTCGAGACGCTGTCGCAGCTCGTCACGACCTCGGCCGGCCGCGAGGCGGTCACCGCCGCCCGCGACATGCACCGCGACTTCGCCGACCTCGTGACGCAGACGGTCTCGGCGTCGCGGCAGGAGACCGTCGACGGCGACGAGGAGCGCGCCGGCTCCCGCACCCGCTACACCGAGGAGATCATCCCGGCCCTGCCGGACCTGGAGGCCGCCTACGAGCGCGTCCAGGAGGCGGTCAGCGCCCAGACCCAGGCGAAGGTCGACGTCGCCACCGACGAGGCCAGCTCCGACCAGCGGACGATCCTGATCGTCGGGATCGTCGCCGCCCTGGCCGCGATCGTCGCCGCGGTCCTCGTGACGCGGTCGGTCACCCGGCCGGTGCGGATCGTGCGCGACCGCCTGCGCGACCTCAGCGAGGGCGGGCTGTCCGAGCTCGACGGCGGGCTGCGGGCGATGGCCGAGGGCGACCTCACCGTCCCCGCCCACATGGAGGCGGAGCCGATCGGCTTCACCGGCCACGACGAGCTCGGCGAGCTCGCGCGCACGTGCGACGCGATGCTCGAGCGGGCCGCGGGCGCGATCGGGGCCTACGAGCGGACGCGGACCGAGCTCGGCGGGCTCATCGGCCACGTGTCGGAGACCGCCGCGACGGTGAGCTCGGCCTCCCAGCAGGTCGCCACGAGCTCGGAGGAGGCGGGCCGCGCGGTGGGCGAGATCGCCAGCGCGGTCAGCGAGGTCGCCGCCGGGGCCGAGCGGCAGGTGCGGACCGTCGACGAGACGCGGGTGACGGCCGAGCAGACGGCGATCGCCGCCCAGGAGGCGCGCGAGCTGGCCGACCAGGGCGCCCGCACCTCG
>JADGIB010000335.1 GCA_019683665.1 Solirubrobacteraceae bacterium | reverse complement strand
CCGATCTGGACGTTCGGCAGCCCCGACCAGCACGCGCGCTACCTCGCCCCGGCGATCCGCGGCGAGTGCATCGCCGCGCTGGCGATCACCGAGCCCGACGCCGGCTCCGACGTCGCCGCCCTGCGCACCCGCGCCCGCCCGGTCGACGGCGGCTGGGTCGTCAGCGGCGCGAAGACGTACATCACGAACGGCGTGCGGGCCGGCGTCCTCGTCACCGCCGTGCGCACGAGCGGCGACGGCGGCCACGACGGGATCTCGTTCCTGCTCGTCGACGCCGACCAGCCCGGCGTGCGCGCCTCGAAGCTCGAGAAGCTCGGGTGGCACGCGAGCGACACCGCCGAGATCGCCTTCGACGAGGCGTTCGCGCCCGAGGCGAACCTGCTCGGCGAGCGTGACCAGGGCTTCCGGCTCATCATGGCCAACTTCCAGTGGGAGCGGCTGCTCATGGCGCTGGGCGCGGTCGCGTCGATGCAGCTCGCCTTCGAGCGCACCGTCGCCTACGCCCGCGAGCGCCGCGCCTTCGGCCGCCCGCTCACCGGCTTCCAGGCGCTGCGCCACCGGCTCGCCGACATCGCGACGACGATCCACGCCGGCCGCTGCGTGACCTACGACGCGCTCGAGCGGTTCGTCGCCGGCGAGAACGCCGTCGAGCAGGTGACGATGGCCAAGCTCATCACCCAGCGCTCCGCCTTCGAGGTCATGGACGCCTGCCTGCAGATCCACGGCGGCGCCGGATCCCTGCGCGAGGTCGAGATCGAGCGGATGGCCCGCGACGCCCGCCTGGGCCCGATCGGCGGCGGGACCGACGAGATCATGCGCGAGATCCTCAGCCGCACGCTCGGCCTCTGAGGCCCGGGCCGCCCGCGCGGCGGGCCGCCCCGCAGCCCGCCCGGGCTAGTCGCGCTGGTGCAGGACCGCGCTCCACACGGTCGCGAGCGCGTCGGTGACCGCGTCGACGTCCGCGGTCGAGTCGGGATCCCCGAAGCAGCTCAGCAGGAAGCGCTGGTTCATCGCCACGAGCGCCCCGGCGAGCAGGAACGGGTCGGCGCCGCAGCTCCAGCCGGCGGCCTGGCGGCGGGCGAACGAGTCGGCCACGCGCGCCTGCATCTGGCGCTGGGTCTGCGAGACGAGGCTCTCGATCTCGGCGTCGGCGACCGAGGCGTCGCGCATCGCGCGCATGAGCGGGCCGTGGGCCTTCCACTGCTCGACGACGCCGCGCAGGACCTCGCGGACCTGCTCGTCGCTGATGCGCTCCTCGGCCAGCTCGTCGAAGCGGGCCTGGGCGGCCGCCAGCCCGGGGATCGCCCGGGTGAGGACGGCGAGCACGAGCTGGGGCAGGCCGGTGAAGTGCCGGTAGAAGACGGTGCGCCCGTACCCGGTCGGGCGCATGATCTCGTCGACCGAGAGCTCGCGGAACGGGCGCTCCCGCAGCAGGCGGTCGGCGGTGTCGAGGATCAGGTTGCGGGTCTCGTCCGGCTGCTGGCGAGCACGGGATCGGGTCGGTGTCGTCGCCACACCGACAACAGTAGCCGGTCGGCGGCACCGGAATGACGGCTCGTCATGAGCGGTCAGGCGAGCGCGGCGCCCAGCGCGCGGGCATCGGCCAGCAGCGTCTCGCGCAGCCGCGGGTCGTGGAGCGCCGCGGCCGGGTGGTAGAGCGGGAACAGCCGCTCGCCGACCCGCGTCCCGTGGACCTCGCCGATCCGCGCCTCCGGCGCGAAGTGGCGCAGCGCGTGCCGGCCGAGCGGGACGACGAGCTCCGGCTCGATGACGGCGAGCTGGGCCTCCAGCCACGGGCGGTGGTGGGCGACCTCGTCGGCGCGCGGGTCGCGGTTGCCGGGCGGGCGGGCCTTGACGACGTTCGTGATGAAGACGGCCTCGCGCGCGAGCCCCGCCTCGGCCAGGAGGACGTCGAGCAGCTTCCCGGCCGGGCCGACGAACGGGCGCCCGGTCGCGTCCTCGCGCGCGCCCGGCGCCTCCCCGACGACGACGACGCGCGCCGTCGGCGGCCCCTCGCCCGGCACGAGCCGGGTGCACGTCTCGCACGGTTCGAAGCCGCATCCGCGGTGGGCGCGGATCTCCCGCGCGATCGCCTCGAGCGTCACGGCGCAGAGGGTAGGCGGGCGGCGCCCCGTAGGCTGGGGCCGCCCACCGCAGAACCCACGACGGAGGAGGAGCGCATGGGAGTCCTCGACGGCAGGGTCGCGATCGTGACCGGGTCCGCGCGCGGCATCGGCCGGGCCACCGCCGAGCTGCTGGCCGAGCACGGGGCCAGGGTCGTCGTCAACGACCTCGACGGCGACGTCGCCGAGCAGGCCGCGGCCGAGATCGACGGCGAGACGGCCGTCTTCGCCGGCGACCTGACGAAGGGCGACGCGCCCGAGCGGCTCGTGCGGACGGCGATCGACGCCTGGGGCCGGCTCGACATCGTCGTCAACAACGCCGGCTACACGCTCGACGCGCCCGTCCACAAGCTCAGCGACGACTGGTGGGCGCGGATGCTCGACATCCACGTGACCGTCCCGTTCAAGGTCATCCGCGCCGCCGCCCCGCACCTGCGCGAGCCGGCCAAGCGGGAGCGCGAGGAGGGCCGCGAGGTCTTCCGCAAGATCGTCAACGTCTCCTCGACCTCGGGCGTGTTCGGCAACGCCGGGCAGGCCAACTACGCAGCGGGCAAGGCCGCGGTCATCGGCCTGACGAAGACCGTCGCCAAGGAGTGGGGCCAGTTCAAGGTCAACGTCAACGCGGTCGCGTTCGGGTTCGTCGACACGCGCCTGACCCGGCCCAAGGTCGACGGCAACGTCATGGAGATCGACGGCGAGACCGTCCAGCTCGGCATCCCCGAGCAGCTGCGCGGGATGGCGACGATGATGATCCCGCTCGGCCGCGGCGCGACGCCGAAGGAGGCGGCGGGCGGCGTGTTCTTCCTCTGCTCGCCGTGGTCGGACTACGTCCACGGCCAGGTGCTGAACGTCACCGGCGGCATGTTCGGCGGCATGTCCGCCTGACCGCGGCCGCCTACGCGAGCGTGAGCGCGCAGCCGCTGAGGTAGTCCCCGGCGGGCGAGGCCAGGTAGGCGACGAGCTGGCCGAGCTCGCCGGGCGCGGTCGCGTCGCCGGGGAGGACCGCGACGACGCGGACCCCGTGGCGGGCCCACTCGATCGACAGCGTCCGCGCCGTGTTCTCCAGCCCGGCGCGGACGGCGCCCGCCAGCTCGCCAGCGCCCGGCGGCGGGGCGACGAGGACAATCTTCCCGGTCCGCTGCGGGTCGAAGTGCGCGCGGACGGCTGACCAGGCGCCGTCGAGGGCGGCGCGCACCGCGTCGGGGCCGCCGTCCCCGAAGAGCGGGGCGGCGTCGACGACGAGCACCGTCGCCGCGCTGCTGCCGGCGGCGGCCGCCGCGGCCGCCGCGGCGCGGCGGGCGGCGTCGCGCGCGTCGCCGCGCGCGCCGCGCGCCCC
>JADGIB010000334.1 GCA_019683665.1 Solirubrobacteraceae bacterium | reverse complement strand
GCCCCGGCCCCCGCGGCGCCCGCCGACCCGGCGCCGCCCCCGGCGGAGCCGATCCCCGACGACGGCGCCCAGGAGTTCGGGGTGGAGCCGTGAGCCGCCTCCGCCGCCTGCTCGTCGCCGCCGCGGCCGCGGCCGCCGCCGCGCTCGGCCTCGGGAGCCCGGCGCCCGCTGCCCCCTACGCGGTCGAGTCGTGCCGCGACGCCGGCGGCCACCCGCTGTCGACCGACGCCTGGGTGCCGGCCGGCGACCCCGACCGGCGGGCCGACACGTGCGCGCAGGACGGCGCGCTCGAGCTCGTCGCCCGGCCGGGCGACATCCACCCGGACCGGGCGATCGCCGGCTACCGCTTCGCGGTGCCGCGCGGCTCCACGCTCGTCGCGGCCGAGGCCTGGATCGCGGCGACGGTCCACAACGGCTTCCTGTCCGTCGCGCGCTTCCGGGCCGGGCTCGGGGCCGGCGGCCCGCTCGCCGTCCCGACCGTCCTCGCGCCGTGCGACGGCACCCCGAGGGACTGCGAGTCCGGCGACTTCGGCGACCCGCTCGCGGACGCCAACCGCCTCGGGCCGATCGGCCTCGAGCGGGAGGAGGGGCTCGCGTTCCTCGTCGCCTGCACCGGCCCGCTCGACCTCGTGTGCCTCCCCGGCGCCAACCCGCCCGCGAAGGCCGCCCTCTTCCGCAGCGTCGTCACGCTCGACGACCCCGGCGCCCCGCGGCTCGGCCCGCTCGGCGGGACGCTGCTCGACTCCGGCCCGGTCGCCGGCGTGCGGACGCTGGCCGCGACCGCGACCGACGACGGCAGCGGCGTCGCCCGCGCCGAGCTGCTCGTCGACGGGGCGGTCGTCCAGACGCGGGCGGCCGGCGGCACCTGCGTCGAGCCGTACGTCGTCGCCGACCCGTGCGCGAACGTCTTCCCGGTCGGGTTCGCGCTCGACACCGCGACGCTCGCCAACGGCCCGCACGCCGTCGCGGTCCGCGTCGTCGACGGCGCCGGCAACGCGACCGAGAGCGACCCGGTCGGCGTGACGGTCGACAACCGGCCGGCCGGCCCGGCCGTCATCGTCGTGCCCGGACCGGCCCCGCCGGCGCCGCCCGCCCCGCCGGCTCCGCCGCCGGTCGTCGTCGTCGAGGCGGAGAGCCGATCCGACGGCTCGGCCGGCCGCCTGCGGCTCGAGGCGCCCGAGGACGTCGCGCTGCCCGCCCGCACGCCGGTCCGCGGCCGCGCCGTCGGCGTCGACCGCGCGCCGCGCGCGGGCGTCGAGGTCCGCTTCCAGCGCCGCCCGTTCGGCACCCGCCGGTGGCACGCCTGGGGCCCGGCGACGACGAGCGGCCCCGACGGGCGCTTCCGGGTCCCGGCGCCCGGCGACTCGGCCGAGGTCCGCGTCCTCGCCGAGGGCGCGCTCGCCGAGCCGGTCGTCGTCCGCTTCGTCCGCCCGCTCGAGGTCTCGGTCCGGGGCTCCGCCGCGCGGCTGCGCAACGGCCAGCGCCTCGTCCTGTCGGGGCGGGTGCGCCACACCGGCGGCACCCGGGGGATCACCGTGCTCGTCCAGTCGTGGGTCCGCGGCGCCTGGCGGACGGTCGACTCGGTCGAGACCGGGGCGGCCGGGCGCGTGCGCTGGGGCTACCGCTTCACGAACACGAGCGTGACGACCCGCTACCGCTTCCGGCTCGTCGCGCGGCCCGGGCCGGCGCTGCCGTGGGAGCGGACGACGAGCGCCCCGGTGTCGGTCGTCGTCCGCGGCGGCTAGGACCGCGCGCGGCGGGCGGGCGGGCCGTCGCGCCGCCGCAGCCACTGCTATCTTCAAGAATCTGAAGATTTGAAGAAGCGAAACCGCTAAGGCTTCTGTCCTGCCCGGCTCCAACACCCCGATCCACCAGCTCAAGGCGGACTTCTTCCGCACGCTCGGCCACCCCGCGCGCGTGCGGATCCTCGAGGTGCTGCGCGACGAGGGCGAGTGCTCGGTCGGCCAGCTCCAGGCCGCGCTCGGGCTCGACTCCAGCGGCACCTCCCAGCACCTCGCCGTGCTGCGCCGCCAGGGGCTCGTCGAGGGGCGCAAGGAGGGGACGACCGTGCACTACCGCGTGAAGGACGCCCGCACGTACGACCTGCTCGAGGTCGCGCGCCAGATCCTCAGCGCGCAGGTGCAGGAGACGCAGGCGCTGCTGGCGGATCTCGCCGTCCCGGAGCCGCGGCCGCGTTGACCGCCCTGCTCTCGGCCGCGATCGCGGCGCTCGCAGCCGGCACGGTCGCGGCGATCCCCCGCGCGACCCTGCGCGCCGCCGTCCCGCTGCAGCTCGCCGGCGCCGCCCTCCTCGCCGCCGCGGCGATCGCCGTCGTCGCCCGCGGCGAGCCGGTCGGCGCCGCCTTCGGCGACGGGCTCGGCCCGTCGCTCGGCCTCGACGGGCTGAGCGCGTTCTTCCTCGCCGTCGTCGCGCTCGCCGCGCTCCCGGCGCTGCTCGTCGCCCGCGACGCCCTGCGCGACGCGCCGCTGGCCCGGCCGCTCACCGCGCTCACCGGGCTCTTCGTCCTCGGCCTCGCCGGCGTCCTCGCCGCCCGCGACGCGCTCACGTTCCTGGCCTTCTGGGAGCTCATGACGCTCGTGCCGGCCAGCGCGATCCTCGTCGCCCGCCGCGACCCGCCGGTCCGCAACGCCGTCTTCGTCTACCTCGCGATCACCCACGTCGGCGGCGCCGGCGTGTGGCTGGCGGTGCTGACGCTCGCCCACGAGGGCGTCCTCGGCGGCGGGGCGACGCTGAGCGGCGGGCTGCAGGCGCTCGTCGTCGCCGCCGCGATCGTCGGGTTCGGGACGAAGGCCGGCCTCGCCCCGCTGCACGCCTGGCTGCCGCGCGCCCACCCGGTCGCGCCCGCCCACGTCTCGGCGCTCATGTCGGGCGTGATGATCAAGGTCGCCCTCTACGGGCTCATCCGCGTCCTCTTCGAGTGGTGCGCCCCGGTGCCGCTGTGGGCCGGGCTCGCCCTGCTCGCGCTCGGCCTCGTCTCCGCCCTGGCCGGGGTGCTCTACGCGCTCGTCCAGCGCGAGCTCAAGCGCCTGCTCGCGTTCAGCTCGATCGAGAACGTCGGCGTCATCGCGATCGCGCTCGGCGCCTCGCTCGTCCTCGCCGACGCCGGCCGGCCCGAGTGGGCGGCGGTCGCCTTCGGGGCCGCGCTCCTGCACGTCGCCGCCCACGCCGCGTTCAAGACCCTGCTCTTCCTCGGCGCCGGCGCGCTCACCGACGCGGTCGGCCGGCTCGACCTCGACCGCCTCGGCGGCCTGCTGGCCCGGATGCCCGGCACCGGCTGGCCGCTGCTCGTCGGCTGCGCGGCGATCGGCGGCGTGCCCGTCCTCGCCGGCTTCGCCTCCGAGTGGCTGACCCTCCAGTCGCTCCTGCACCTCGCCTTCGACGGCCCGGCCGGGGTCGCCGTCGCGGGCGCGCTCGCCCGCCCCGGGGGGGCGGCGGGGCCCGCCGGCGGGGGGATCAGCTTGGT
>JADGIB010000333.1 GCA_019683665.1 Solirubrobacteraceae bacterium | reverse complement strand
CCCGCCCGGCGCCGCGCGCGCTCGCCGACGTGCCCGCCGCGACGCCCGAGTCCACGGCGCTGGCCAGGGAGCTCAAGCGCCGCGGCTTCGCGTTCGGCGGGCCGACGACGGCGTACGCGGCGATGCAGGCGTGCGGGCTCGTGAACGACCACCTCGCCGGCTGCGCGGCGCGCTAGGCGGCGCGGCGCCCGGCGACGAGCAGGTGCTCGAACCCGGGCTCGCCCGGAGCGGCGAGGCCGCCGTCTCCCCTCCGCGGCGAGCCTGTCCGGCCGGCGGGCGGTCAGAGCGCGGCGAGGACGGCCTCGAGCTCGTCGACGACGTCGCCGTCGAGGCGGACGGCAGCCTGGCCGTCGAACGGGGTCGGCCCCTTCGTGACGATCGCGACGGCGCCGCCGGCCGCCGCGGTGACCTCGGCCAGCCCGGCGACCGGCCACACCTCGAGCGACGTGCCGATGCAGAGGAGCACGTCGGCGCCCGCGGCCAGGCGCGTCGCCTCCTCCATCGCCCCCTCGGGCAGCAGCTCGCCGAAGAGGACGACGCCGGGCTTCAGCGGCCGCCCGCAGTCGCAGCGCGGGATGCCCTGCGGATCGGCGGCCAGGCGCTCGCGCACCTCGGGGAGCGGGTGCTCGGCGCCGCAGGCCAGGCAGACCGAGCGGTCGATCGTGCCGTGGACCTCGATGAGCCGCCGGGTGCCGGCCCTGCGGTGCAGGCCGTCGATGTTCTGGGTGACGACGGCGTCGAGCAGGCCGCGCCGCTCCAGCTCGACGAGCGCGCGGTGGGCGCCGTTGGGCTCCTTGCCGTCGAGGACGTGGAAGCGGTGGCCGTAGAAGCGCCAGAAGCGCTCGGGGTCGCGGCGCCAGGCGTCGATGTGGGCGACCTCCATCGGGTCGACGTTCGCCCACAGGCCGGTCCCGGGCGAGCGGAAGTCGGGGATCCCGGACGGCACCGAGATCCCCGCCCCCGTGAGCGCGACGGCCGAGCGGGCGTCGCGCAGGAGCCCGGCGAGCCGCTCGACCGCTACTCGCCCCGCCATTGCGGCCGGCGCTTGCCCAGGAACGCGCTGATGCCCTCCTTGGCGTCGGCGCTGGCGAAGACCGCCGCGAAGCCGGCGGCCTCGGCGGCCAGCCCGGCGTCGAGGTCGGCGTTGGCCGAGACCTCCTTGACGTGGCGCACCGCCAGCGGCGCCTGCCCGGCGAGCTTCCGCGCCCAGGCCAGCGCGGTGTCGAGCAGCTCGTGGTCGGGGACGACCGCGTTGGCGAGCCCGAACTCGTAGGCCTCCTCGCCGGTGATCGCGTCGCCGGTGAGGTTCATCTCCAGCGCCTTCGCCGTCCCGACGAGCCGCGGCAGCCGCTGGGTGCCGCCGAAGCCGGGGATGATCCCGAGGTTCACCTCGGGCTGGGCGAACAGGGCCGAGTGCGCGGCGACGCGGACGTCGCAGGCCATCGCCAGCTCGCAGCCGCCGCCGTAGGCGACCGCGTTGACCGCGGCGACCGTCGCGATGCCGGAGCGCTCCATGCCGCGCATGAACGCGGTCATGTCGCGCAGGAGCTTCGCGCCGGAGGCCTCGTCGAAGGTCGTGAACGCCTTGATGTCGGCGCCGGCCGAGAAGACGAGCGGGTTGCCGGAGGCGAGGACGACGGCGCGCACCCCGGCCGCCTCGGCGGCGGACCAGGCCCGCTGGAGGTCCTCGATGACCTGCGGCGAGATCGCGTTCGTCATCGGGTTGCTGAGCCACGCGATCGCGACGTCGCCGCGCGTCTCGAGCTGGACCGTCGCGTCGCCGAACCCCTCGTCGGGGCGCGGCCACGGGAAGAAGCCCTGGCCGGCCTTCTGGCCGAGGCGGCCCTGGGCGACGAGGCGCCGCAGGATCGCCGGCGGCTCGAAGCGGGGGCCGTGGCGCTCGGCCGCGGCCTCGAGCCGCTCGAGCACGGTGTCGAGGCCCTCGATGTCGGCCTTCATGAGCGGCGGCAGGATGCCGCGGCGCGGGTCCATGCCGGCGCCGGCCATGAGCCCGAGGTCGATGGCCCGCGTCTGGGCGACGCCCTCCTCGAGGACGAGGCACGCCTCGACGAGGAGCTTCAGCGTGTAGAGCTCGGCCAGCTCGTCGGCGTCGGCCTCGGCGTCGCCGGGGAGCTGCGGCTCGCCGTCCTTGTAGAAGCCGTCGCCGCCCGCCTTCGCGCCGAGCCGGCCGTCGGCGACGAGCCGCTTCATCCCCTGGTGGACGTAGAAGCGCTCGTCGCCGTAGGAGGCCTGCAGGTGCTCGCTGACGTGGAGGACGGTGTCGAGCCCGAGCTGGTCGATGAGCGTGAAGGGGCCCATCGGGGCGAGGTTGCGGGCGCCGACGCCCTCGTCGATCGAGCGGATCGACAGGCCGCGCTCCTCCTGGGCGCGGAACACCTCGCTGAGCGCGCTCGTGAGGATGCGGTTGACGACGAAGCCGGGCACCTCGGCGCAGGTGATCGGCTGCTTGCGGATCGCCTGCGCGAAGTTGATCGCGGCGGTGATCGTCTCCGGCGCGGTCTCGTCGCCCTCGACGATCTCCAGCAGCGGCATGATGCTGGCCGGGTAGAAGAAGTGGAACCCGCAGACCTTGTCGGGCCGCAGCGTCGCGTCGCCGATCTCGGTGATCGACAGCGACGAGGTGTTCGAGGCGAGGATCGCGTGCCCGGGGGTGACCGCGTCGAGCTCGGCGAAGACCGCCTGCTTGATCTCCATGCGCTCGGGCACGGCCTCGATGACGAAGTCGGCGTCTCCGAAGCCGTCGTAGCTCGTGGTGCCCGTGATCCGCCCGACGATCTCGGCGACGGCGGCGTCGGCCTGGTCCTGGGTGATCCGCTCCTTCTCGACCAGGCGCGCCTGCTGGGCGGTCGTCACCTCGCGGGCCCGGTCGAGTCCGACGTCGACGGACCTCTGGTCGACGTCCTTGAGCAGGACCGGGATCCCGGCGGCGGCGATCACCTGGGCGATCTCCCCGCCCATCGTGCCGGCCCCGACGACGGCAGCCTTGAAGACGAACATGGGCGAAGCCTATTGACTCGCCAGTCAACGGGAGGGGTCGACGACGATCTTGCCGTGGACGCGGCCGTCCGCGAGCGCCTCGAGGCCGTCGGGGACGAGCCGGTCCAGGCCGATGACGCGGTCGATGACGGTCGCGGCCAGGTCGGTCTCGGCCAGGCGCCGCAGCGCCGGCTCGAGGTCCTCGGCGAGGACGTGGGCCAGCGAGGTGCGCAGGTCGACCTCGCGCAGCGCGCGGTCGAGGAGGTCGAGCTCGACCGGCGCCGTCTGCAGCCCGACGACGACGACGGTGCCGCCGCGGCGGGCGGCGGCGGCCGCGGTCGGCGGCCCGCTCGGGATGCCCGTGCACTCGACGACGGCGTGGGCCCCGTCGCCGCCGGTGAGCGCGCGGACGGCGGCCGGGACGTCGGCGGCCCGCGCGTCGACCGCGTCGGTGGCGCCGACCGCGCGGGCGATCTCCAGGCGCGCCGGGTCGACGTCGACGGCGATGACGCGCCCGGCCTCGCCG
>JADGIB010000030.1 GCA_019683665.1 Solirubrobacteraceae bacterium | reverse complement strand
GGCGCGGGCGCGCGGGGTGGGGGAGGTGACGATCGCGGTCGCCGACGCCGCCGGCCGCCTGGCGCCCGACGAGGAGACGATGGTCTACCGCGTCGTCGAGGAGGCGATCGCCGCCGTCGGCGGCGCGGCGGCGGTGCGCGTCGCGACCGAGGCCGGCGGGGAGCGCGTGTCGGTCCGCGTGGAGGAGCCGCGCGACGTCGACCCCGACCGCCTCGCCGTCCTGCGCGCCCGCCTGGAGCTCGCGGGCGGCACGCTGGACCGCGACGACGCGACGCTGCGCGCCGTCCTGCCGCTGCGGACCACCGCCTCCGTGTAGGGGACGGGAGCGCCCGGGAGCATCCCCGCCCGTTTGGCCGCACCGCGCGCCGGGAACCTCCGTCCCAGGATGCCCGCCTTCCGCTGCACCGCCTGCGGGGCGCCGAGCGCGCAGGCCGCGCGCTGCGACGCCTGCGGGGCGCGCACGTTCGTCCTCGGGCGCGCCGCGCGCGACCCGCGGCTGCGCCTGGACGAGCCGCCCGGCCGGATCGTCCCCATCGCCGACGCGCCCAGCCTGCGACGGCGCTGGCGGGAGGAGGTAGCGTTGGCTCGCCGGCCATGACCGAGTTCCGCGAGCCCCGGTTTTCGGTCGTCGACGAGGACCTCGACGACGAGACCCGCGTCCTGACCGCCAGCGGGGAGGTCCACGTGTCGACCGCGCCCGACCTGGCGGCGCACCTGGACGCCGCGCTCGCGGCGGGCCGCACGCGCCTCGTCCTCGACTTCGCCGAGGTCGCGTTCATCGACTCGACCGGGCTGAGCGTCCTCCTGAACGCGCTGCGGCGGCTGACGCGCCGCGGCGGGTCGATGGCGCTCGCGTGCGCGAACCCGACCGTCCTGCGCCTGTTCGAGATCACGCACCTGGACGCGACGTTCGACATCGTCCCGACGCGCGACGAGGCGCTGCGCCACGTCGGGGTGCAGCCCGCGGGCTAGGCGTCGCGCGGGGCGATCCGCTCCGGCGCCCCGTAGGGGACGAGCACGGACGGCAGCTCGACCGATCCGTCCTCGCGCTGGCCGTTCTCGAGCAGGGCGATGATCGTCCGCCCGACGGCGACCGCGGTCCCGTTCAGCGTGTGCGCGACGACCGGCCGGCCGCCGGCGTCGGGGCGGACGCGGATCTCCAGCCGCCGCGCCTGGAAGTCGGTCGTGTTCGAGCACGACGTCAGCTCGCGGTAGGCGCCCTGCCCGGGCAGCCACGCCTCGCAGTCGAACTTGCGCACCGCGCTGGAGCCGAGGTCGTCGACGGCGATGTCGACGACGCGGTACGGGATCCCGAGCGCGCCGAGGAGCTCCTCCTCGATGGCGAGCAGCCGCTCGTGCTCGGCGGCGCTGTCCTCGGGCGCGACGAACGAGAACATCTCGACCTTGTCGAACTGGTGGACGCGGAAGATCCCGCGCGTGTCGCGCCCGGCGGCGCCCGCCTCGCGCCGGAAGCAGGACGAGAAGCCCGCGTAGCGGCGGGGGAGGTCGCCGGCCTCGAAGATCTCGCCCGCGTGCAGCGACGCGAGCGGCACCTCGCTCGTGCCGGTGAGGAAGAGCGGGTCGTCGGCCAGCCGGTAGATCTGCTGCTCGGTGTCGGGCAGGAAGCCGGTGCCGAAGAGCGCCTCCTCGCGCACGAGCACCGGCGGGACGACCGGCTCGTGGCCGTGGCCGCGCAGGACCTCCAGCGCCCAGCGCACGAGCGCGAACTCGAGCATGACGAGGTCGCCCTTGAGGTAGGCGAAGCGCGAGCCGGCGACGCGGGCGCCGGCCTCCATGTCGATCAGGTCGCCGGCCAGCTCCAGGTGGTCGCGCGGGGCGTCGAGCGTCCGCGGCTCGCCGACCTCGCGCAGGACGGTGTCGGCGTCGGGCGTCTCGTCCAGCGGCGGGTTCGGGAGCGCGGCCATCGCGGCGCGCAGCTTCTCCTCGACGTCGGCGAGCTCGCCCTGGAGCGCCTTCTCGCGGGCGCTGACCTCGCGCATCGCGGCGATCGCCTCGGCGGCGTCGTCGCCGGCGCGCTTGGCCGCGGCGATCGCCTCCGACGCCTCGTTCTTGCGGGCGCGCAGCTCCTCGAGCTCGGGGAGGACCTGGCGGCGGCGCTCGTCGAGGCGCAGGACCTGGTCGACCTGCTGGTCGGAGCCGTCCCGGCGCCGGGCCAGGGCGGCGCGGACCGCCTCGGGCTCGGCGCGCAGCCTGCGCAGGTCGAGCACGCGGCGCCGTCCCTCCTACTGGGCGTCGTTGCCGGCGTCGGAGCCCGAGTACTTGGCGACGAACTCGGCGACGGCCTGGGCGTCCTCGCCGACGACGATGTTCTGGGGCATGATCGCCCCGGAGAAGCCGCCGTTGCGGATCGCGTAGAGCACCTGCTCGACGGTCTCGCGGCGCTGGTTGAAGTTCGGGCCGTCGGTGCGCTCGAGGTCGTGGATCTGCGTGTTGGAGCCCTCGGCGGCTGCGGCGGAGAGGGTGTGGCAGCCCGAGCAGCGATCGTGGAAGAGCTTGGCGCCGCGGTTGACGAGCTCGGAGTTGGCCGGGTTGTCCTCGACCTTCGCCTCACCGCACGCGCCGACGGCGCCGGCCACGGCGAGCGCGCCGACGACGGTCGCGATCCTGAGGTGCTTGACGGTCATGCGGGGCCGGATCATACGGAACGAGGTAGGAGCACGGCCCTTCGCGGCGAAGTCCACGACGTCCCCGGCGCCGGCCGACCCGCGGCCGCGGTCCGGCGAGCGACACCGCGGCCGTGCGACGGCGGCACCCGCGGCCGGCGCCGGGACCGCTTCCGCCCGCGGCGCGCGGCCTGCGAGACTCACGTCATGCCCGGATCCGCCCTCGACGTCACGCGCGCGTTCCGCGCCTCGATCGGGCAGTTCGCGACCGGCGTGACGATCGTCACCGCCTCCGGTCCCCGCGGCCACGCGGGGATGACGACGAACGCGGTCAGCTCGCTGTCGCTGGACCCGATCCTGCTCATCGCCTGCTTCGACAACACGAGCCGCACGCTGCCGGTCGTGCGCGAGTCGGGCCGCTTCGCCGTGAACGTCCTGCGCGCGGGCGACGAGGACCTGGCCGCGGTCTTCGCCTCCAAGCGGGTGCCGGAGGAGAAGTTCGAGGCGGTGACCCACAGCGTCGAGCACGGGGTGCCGGTGCTCGATGACGCGCTCGCCTGGTTCGTCTGCGACGTGCACGAGCTGCTGCCGGGCGGCGACCACACGATCGCCGTCGGCCGCGTGACCGCCTTCGACCACGACCCGGCGGGCGAGCCGCTGCTGTGGTTCCGCGGCGGCTACGCCCACATCGACCCCAACGACCTCGCGCGGGAGTAGCCGCGGCCTCGCCCCCTGGGCGGGCGGTCGTCAGAACCCGGCCGAGGTCAGGGCGGCGCGGGCCAGGAGGAACGCGTTCGCGGCCGCGGCGAGCGCCATCACGCCCGTCTCGCGCCGGCGCACGAGCGTGCGGATCCACTCCTGCTCGGCGACCGGCAGCTTCGCGACCGCCCGCACGTCGGGCAGGTCGCGCTGGTCGAGGACGGTCCGCGCGCTGACGATCCGGAACTGCTCGGCGACGAACGACAGGCCGAGCGGCACGAGCACGTAGACCCAGAACAGCCCCTCGTCGGGCTCGTGGCCGGCGACGACGAGCGCGCCGCAGACGAGGGCGAAGACGACGATCAGCGCCTGGCCGGCCCGCGTCAGCGCCCAGAACAGCGGGCTGTGGCGGAATTGCGACCAGCAGACGCCGCCCCACGCGGCGGCGGCGGCGTTCACTGCGGCGGCCGCCCACGCGGCGGCGATCACGACTCCGTTCATTCTCGTGGCTCCTGGCACTAAGTAACAACCTCGCACAAGCCCTGCTATAACCCGGGGCGCAGTGCTTCGCTCCTACCTCCCGGCCCTCGTCTTCCTGGCCATCGGCGGCATCCTGGCCCTGGTGTTCACCTACGCGAACACCCTGCTCGGGCCCACGCCGCGCAAGACCGTCAAGGCGACGTACGAGCCGTACGAGTCCGGTCTGCCGAGCGAGGTGAAGCGGACGTTCCGCTTCGGGATCAGCTTCTACATGATCGCGATGCTGTTCCTGCTGTTCGACGTCGAGGTCATCTTCCTGTTCCCGGTCGCGGTGAAGCTGCGCGAGTTCGGCACGTTCGCGATGTACGAGGCGATCACGTTCATCGGCCTGCTGGCCGTGGCCTTCGTCTACGTCTGGCGTCGGGGGGCCCTGTCGTGGAGGTGATCCGCTCGGACATGTCCGACTTCCGCGCCCGCGGCATCCGCGCCCGGGACGCGCTGCGCGGCGACCTCGAGGGCGAGGACCTCGAGAAGTACGTCGAGGAGCGCGTCCTCACGACGACGCTTGAGAAGGCGCTCAACTGGGCGCGCGGCAACGCGATCTTCCCGGCGACGTTCGGGCTCGCCTGCTGCGCGATCGAGATGATGACCCTCGTGTCCGGCCACGTCGACATCGCGCGCTTCGGCGCCGAGGCGTTCCGCGGCTCGCCGCGCCAGTCGGACCTGATGATCATCTCGGGCCGGATCAGCATCAAGATGGCCCCGATCGTCCGCCGCATCTACGACCAGATGCTCGAGCCGAAGTGGGCGATCGCGATGGGCGCGTGCTCGTCGTCGATGGGTGTCTTCAACAACTACGCGATCGTCCCGGCCGACAAGTTCATGCCGATCGACGTCCACGTGCCGGGCTGCCCGCCCCGGCCGGAGGCCGTCATGCACGCGATCCTGAAGCTGCGCCAGATGATCCAGGACGACCCGGCGATGGGCTGGCGCGACCGCTACCAGGCGCGCGGCACCGAGGAGCTCGTCGGCGACCCGTCCGCGGCGCCGACCGCGATCAACGTCCTCCGGCCCGAGGAGGAGTCGCCGGATGCCTGACGCGACCGGGCTCGAGCTCCTGGCCGGCGAGCTGCGCGACGCCGACCCCGACTGCGTCATCGACACCCTCCACTTCCGCGGCAAGGCGCGCATCGCGATCGCGCCCGACCGCGTCCGCGACGTGCTGTCGTTCCTGCGCGGCAAGGGCTTCACGTTCCTGGCCTCGGTGCACGGCCTCGACTACTACCCCGAGGAGCCGCGTCTCGGCGTGCAGTACGAGCTGCTGAACATGCACGACGTCGACCGCATCACGGTCACGCTGCGCGTCCCGACCGACGCCCCCGAGGTCCCGTCGGTCACCCCGGACTGGCCGACGGCCGACCACCAGGAGCGCGAGATCTACGACATGTTCGGCGTGATCTTCACCGGCCACCCGGACCTGCGCCGCATCCTCATGCCCGAGGACTACCAGGGCCATCCGCAGCGCCGCGACTTCCCGATCGGCGGCGAGCCGGTCCTCTTCACCCACCAGCAGGCCCACGGCGTCGACTACACGCTCGGCACCGACCGCATCCATCCCGGGAGCCGGACGCCGTCATGAGCAACGTGAGCGAGTACCGGCGGGCCGAGCAGGCCGTCGACGTCGCCGAGGGCGGCGGCATCACGACGCAGCCGCTCATCAGTCAGGAGATGACCGAGTGGGGCGGCGACCAGGAGCTGCTCTCGATCAACCTCGGTCCGCACCACCCCGCCACCCACGGGGTCCTGCGCCTGCTGACCCAGCTCGAGGGCGAGGTCATCCGCGACATCAAGCCGATCATCGGCTACGTCCACACCGGCATCGAGAAGACCGCGGAGCAGAAGCCGTACTGGAAGGTCATCCCGGTCATCGAGCGGATGGACTACCTCGCGTACTACTTCAACGCGATGGCCTTCTGCGGGGCGGTCGAGACGCTGCTCGAGCTCGAGGTCCCCAAGCGCGCCCAGTACCTGCGCGTCATCCACATGGAGCTCAACCGGATCATGAGCCACATGGTCTGGCTGGGCACCTCGGCGCTCGATGTCGGCGCGATGTCGATGCTCTTCTACTGCTTCCGCGAGCGCGACAACATCCTCGACATCTTCGAGATGTCCTCCGGCCAGCGCATGCACACGCGCTACTTCCAGGTCGGCGGGGTCATGGAGGACATCCCCAAGGGCTTCGAGGAGAAGGTCCGCGCCTTCTGCAGGCGGATGCCCAAGGCGGCCGACGACTTCCAGGCGCTGCTGTCGAAGAACGAGATCTTCCTGCACCGCATGCGCAACGTCACGCCGCTCGACGAGAAGACGCTGCTCGAGCTGGGCGTGACCGGGCCGCTGCTGCGCGCCGCCGGCAACCCGTGGGACCTGCGCAAGGCGCAGCCGTACTCCAGCTACGAGGACTTCGACTTCAAGATCCCCGTCGGCACGAAGGGCGACAACTGGGACCGCTACGCGGTGCGGATCGCCGAGATCTACGAGTCGGTGAAGATCATCGAGCAGGCGCTCGACGGCCTCCCCGAGGGGCCGCACATCGCCGACGACCGCAAGGTCGTGCTCCCGCCGCGCCACGAGCTGGCGACCTCGATGGAGGCGCTGATCCACCACTTCAAGCTCGTGACCGAGGGCTTCCGGGTCCCGCCGGGCGAGGTCTACTACCCGATCGAGGGCCCGCGCGGCGAGTACGGCTGCTTCGTGCGCAGCGACGGCTCGAGCAAGCCCGCGCGCGTCCACATGCGCGACCCCTCCTTCGTCAACCTGCAGGCGCTGGCGCCGATGGTGCGCGACTCCTACCTCGCGGACCTCATCGCGACGCTGGCGATGCTGGATCCGATCCTGGGCGGCATCGACCGATGAGCAACGAGGTCCGCAGGTTCTCCCATGGCTCCCGCGTGCCCGGCTGGGACGACGCGGTCGACCTGACCAAGGAGCCGGCGTCGGTCCCCGACCCGGCGACGACGCCCGTCCCCGACGAGCTGCGCGCCGAGATCGAGGCGGCGATGGCGAAGTACCCGGATCGCCGCAGCGCCGCGCTGCCCGCGCTCGCCGCCGCGCAGCGCCACCACGGCTGGTGCTCGCCGGAGGCGATCGAGCAGGTCGCCTGCGTCATGCGGCTCACGCCCGCGTACCTGACCGCGGTCGCGACGTTCTACGACATGTTCGACACCCAGCCCGTCGGGCGCCACCGCGTCTACGTGTGCACAAACATCTCGTGCTCGCTGCGCGGCGCCGACGAGCTGTGCGAGCGGATCGAGCAGGCGGCCGCCGGCGATCCCGACATCAGCGTGCGCCACTTCGAGTGCCTCGGCGCCTGCGACATCGCGCCGATGGCGTCGGTCGACGGGGTGTACGTCGGGCCGATCGAGCTCGACGAGGTCGACGAGCTCATCGACGACATCCGCAACGGCCGTCCGCCGCTGCCGCGCAAGCAGCTGCGCCTGCGCCCGACCGCGGACTCGCTCCCGCTCGACGGGAAGGACAACGGCTGATGGAGAAGCTCCTCTTCAAGGACATCGACGAGCCCGGGCTCAACACGATCGACGTCTACCGTCGCCGCGGCGGCTACGAGCGCCTGCGCAAGGCGCTGGCGATGCCGCGCGAGGCGGTCCTCAACGAGCTGCTGGCGTCCGGGCTGCGCGGCCGCGGCGGCGCCGGCTTCGCGATGGGCAAGAAGGTCTCGTTCCTGCCCAAGGGCGCGATGGACGTCTACCTGTGCTGCAACGCGGACGAGTCCGAGCCGGGGACGTTCAAGGACCGCGAGATCATGCAGAAGAACCCCCATCTGCTGATCGAGGGGATCATCATCGCGGCCTACGCCGCCGGCGCGAACAAGGCCTTCATCTACATCCGCGGCGAGTACGTCCTCCAGGCCGACATCCTCGACGCCGCGATCGCCGAGGCGTACGCCGCCGGCTTCCTGGGCGAGAACATCCTCGGCTCCGACCACTCGCTGTCGCTCGTCGTCCACCGCGGCGCCGGCGCCTACATCTGCGGCGAGGAGACCGCGCTGCTCGACTCGCTCGAGGGCAAGCGCGGCAACCCGCGCCTGAAGCCGCCGTTCCCGGCCAACCAGGGCCTGTACCAGGGGCCGACGCTCATCAACAACGTCGAGACGCTCTCGACCGTCCCGTTCATCATCGAGATGGGCGGCGAGGAGTACGCGAAGCTCGGCGTCGAGAACTCGACCGGGACGAAGCTCGTCTCGATCTCCGGCCACGTCAAGCGGCCCGGCAACTACGAGATCGAGCTCGGGATGCGCTCGCGCGACATCATCTACGGGCTGGCCGGCGGGCCGCCCGACGGGCGCAAGGTCAAGCTCTGGTTCCCGGGCGGCTCCTCGTCGCCGGTGCTCACCGGCAGCGACGAGGACCTCGACCTGCCCTACGACTTCGACACGATGGCGAAGGCCGGGACGATGCTCGGCTCCGGCGCGATCATCGTCGTCGACGACTCCACCTCGGTCGTCGAGGTCGCCTACAAGACCGCCTACTTCTACCGGCACGAGTCGTGCGGCAAGTGCACGCCGTGCCGCGAGGGGACGAACTGGACCCTGAAGATGCTCGACCGCATCCGCAAGGGCGAGGCGACCCCGATGGACCTCGACATCATCGCGTCGGTCTGCGAGAACATCATGGGCCACTGCCTGTGCGTGCTCGGCGACGCGATGGCGATGCCCGTCAGCTCGATGGTGAAGAAGTTCCGCGCCGAGTTCGAGGAGGAGATCGAGCGTCGCCGCCAGGAGGCCGACCTGGCCTCCGCGATGCCCGAGCCCGAGCTCCCGCTCATCCAGGGGGCGGTCGCCTAGTGCCGCGCCCCGAGATCAAGATGATCACCTTCTCGATCGACGGTCGAGAGGTGCAGGCGCCCGAGAACACGATGCTCGTGGACGCCGCGAAGTACGGGGACGTCGAGATCCCCGTCTTCTGCTACGAGCCGAAGCTCGGCCAGCCGGTCGGCGCCTGCCGCATGTGCCTGGTCGAGATCGAGGGCATCCCGAAGCTCCAGACCGCCTGCTCGACGCCGGTCAAGGACGGCATGGTCGTCCACACGCAGACCCAGCGCGTCCACGAGGCCCAGGAGGCGGTCGTCGAGTTCCTCCTGCTCAACCACCCGCTCGACTGCCCGGTCTGCGACAAGGGCGGCGAGTGCCCGCTGCAGGACATCTCGTTCGGCTGGGGCGGCGGCCGCTCGCGCTTCGTCGAGCCCAAGCGCCACTTCCAGAAGCCGCTCGAGCTCAGCCCGCTCATCGCGATCGACCGCGAGCGCTGCATCCTCTGCTACCGCTGCGTCCGCTACTCGCAGGAGGTCAGCGAGGACTACCAGCTCGTCCTCCAGGAGCGCGGCGCCGCCTCCTACGTCGCGACGTTCGACGGCCACCCGTACGTCGCCCCGTTCAGCGGCAACATCGTCGAGCTGTGCCCGGTCGGCGCGCTGACGAGCAAGCCGTACCGCTTCCGCGCGCGCCCGTGGGACATCGAGGGCGCCGGCACCGTCTGCACGATGTGCCCGGGCCAGTGCAACGTGACGCTCACCGTCCGCGACGACCGCGTCCTGCGCGTGCTCGCGCGCGACCACGAGGAGGTCGACGACGGCTGGCTGTGCGACCGCGGCCGCTTCGCCTACCAGTCCTTCCACGTCGACGAGCGGATCACGTCGCCGCTCGTCCGCGTCGACGGCGAGCTGCGCCCGGTGCCGTGGGACCACGCGCTCGACGTCGCCGCCGACGCGCTGAAGCGCGCGGGCGGGGCCGTCGGCGCGCTCGCCGGCGGCGGCACGACGAACGAGGAGGGCTTCCTCCTGCAGCGGATCGCGCGCGAGGCGCTCGGCTCCCCGCACCTCGACTCCCAGCGCGCCCCGGTGGACCGCCGCTCGCTGCTGGCGATCGGCGACCCGGGCCTGCAGGCCACCGTCCCCGACATCGAGTACGCCCATGCCGTCCTCGTGCTCGACACCGAGCCCGTCGACGAGATGGCGATCCTCGACCTGCGCATCCGCAAGGGCGTGCGCCGCCGCCGCGTCCGGCTCGCGGTCGCGAGCGCCCGGCCCAGCGCCCTCGACGGCAACGCCGCGCTGTCGGTCCGCTTCGCCCCCGGCGGCGGCCCCGCGTTCGCGGCCGAGCTCGTCGCCGCCGCCCGCGGCGAGGCCGCGTCCGACGACGCCCGCGCGGTCGTCGACCTCCTGCGCGGCGCCGGCGAGGACGTCGTCATCGTCGCCTCCGAGCGCGTGGGCGCCGCCCTGGCGGCCCTGGCCGACGCGCTCGGCCTGCGCGACCGCGACGGCGCCGGCCTCATCGTCGTCCCGTCGAGCGCCAACGGCCGCGGCCTGCGCGAGGTCGGCGTGCTTCCCGACGCGGGCCCGGGCCTGGCCCCGGTCGCCCGGCCCGGCCTGCACGCGGCCGAGATGGCCCGCGCCGGCGCGGAGGGCGAGCTGACCGCGTTCTGGCTGCACGGCGTCGACCCGCTGCGCGACCTGCCCTACCGCGAGCGGTGGGAGCAGGCGCTCGACCGCGCCACCGACGTCATCGCGCACGCCGCCTTCCTCACGGAGGGCATCCGCGAGCACGCGACCGTCGTCTTCCCGGTCGAGGCCTACGCCGAGAAGGACGGCACGCTCACGCACCCCGACGGGCGCCTGCAGCGCGTGCGCCCCGGCATCGGCCTCCAGGGCCGCAACCGCTACGGCTGGCAGGTCCTCGCCGACCTCGGCCGGCGGCTCGGCCTCGAGCTGCGGGTCCTCACCGCGGGCATGGCGCTCGCCGAGGTCGCCGCGGCGGTCCCGTTCTACGCCGGGCTGACCCAGGACGAGATCGGCGGCCGCGGCATCCGCTGGCAGGAGCGCGAGGCGGCCTCCGCCTACCCGCGCCCCGAGGGCCTGCCCGACCTCGCCGCGCCGACCGTGCGCGAGGGCGCCGGCCTGCGCCTCGGCACGTTCCGGTCGATCTGGGCCAGCCCGGAGGTCGAGCACTCGCCCGCCCTGAGGTTCCTCGTGCCGCGCCAGCGCGTCGAGATGGCGCCCGCCGACGCCGACCGCCTCGGCCTCGGCGACGGCCAGCGGGTCGTCGTGTCGGCCAACGGCTCGCGCGTCGAGGCGACCGTGACCCTCCGCCACGCCGTGCCCGCCGGCTCGGTCTTCCTCCAGGACGGCCTCGTGCGCGACGCGGCGAACACCCTGACCGGCTCGGTGGTCGAGATCCGCCCGGCCGTGACGAGCGAGGTGGCCGGCTGATGTTCGCCGACGTCTTCTTCGTCGAGCCCTGGTGGATGCAGCTGATCAAGTCGCTGGTCATCTTCCTGGTCGTCTTCAACCTCGTCCCGATCACGCTGCTGGCCGAGCGCAAGCTCCTCGGCCGCTTCCAGGCCCGCTACGGCCCCAACCGCGTCGGCCCCTACGGCGCGATGCAGCCGCTGGCCGACATCGGCAAGCTGCTGGGCAAGCAGCAGTTCGCGCCGCGGCACGCGCAGCACTTCCTCTACGTGATCGCCCCGTGCCTGTCGGTCATCGCCGCCGCGGGCGTGATCGCGCTCATCCCGTTCGGCCCGACGGTCGACATCTTCGGGACCGAGACCGGCCTCTACGGCATCGACGTCTCGATCGGGATCCTGTTCCTGTTCGCCCTCGGCGCGGTCAGCTTCTACGGGCTCATGCTCGGCGGCTGGGCGTCGACGAACAAGTACTCGTTCCTCGGCGCGATGCGCGCCGCCGCCCAGCTGATCTCCTACGAGGCGGCCCAGGGCCTGGCGCTCGTCGGCGTCGTCATCACCGCCGGCTCCCTGTCGCTCGTCGACATCGTCGAGGCGCAGGCGGGCATGTGGTACTTCATCCCGCAGTTCGTCGGGTTCATCATCTTCCTCATCGCCGGCTTCGCCGAGTCGAACCGGCCGCCGTTCGCGCTCCCCGAGGGCGAGGCCGAGATCATCGGCGGCTACGCCACCGAGTACGGCGGCGGGCGCTTCGCCAACTACTACATGGCGGAGTACCTCGAGGTCGTCGTCATCTCGTTCCTGACGGTGACGCTCTTCTTCGGCGGCTGGCACCTGCCGTTCGGCATCGACCCGCCGCACTGGGTCGACCCGATCGTCGTCATCGTCAAGGCGATCTTCTTCATCTTCTTCTTCATCTGGATCCGGGCGACGCTGCCGGCGCTCCGCTACGACCAGCTCATGAGCTTCGGCTGGAAGGTCCTGCTGCCCCTGGCCATGCTCAACACCCTCGTGACCGCAGTCCTGGTGGTGACGCTCAATTGACCCCTCCCTACGATCCCGGCGACGTCGTCGAGGTCGTCCGCGCGCCCGAGCCGGGCGGCGTCGGCGGTGCGTACCGCGCCTTCGGCGAGACGCTGCGCGGGCTGAAGACGACGTTCAAGCGGTTCGTCGAGAAGCCGGTCACCGTCGAGTACCCGGAGGAGAAGTACCCGGTGTACCCGCGGTTCCGCGGCCGCCACAAGCTGCACCGGTTCGAGGACACCGGCCTGGAGAAGTGCGTCGGCTGCTCGCTGTGCGCCGCCGCCTGCCCGGCCGACTGCATCCGCGTCGTCGCCGCCGAGAACGACCCCGAGCACCGGGTGTCGGCCGGCGAGCGCTACGCGGCCGTGTACGAGATCAACCTGTCGCGCTGCATCTTCTGCGGCTACTGCGAGGTCGCGTGCCCGTTCGACGCGATCACGATGGGGCACGACTACGAGCTGTCGGACTACGACCGCTCCGACCTCATCTTCACGAAGGAGATGCTCCTCGCCGAGCCGCTCGAGCGCACGCCCCTGCGACGGGAAGGCGAGTAGGTTCCAGGCGGCTCATGGCGGAGTTCTTCTACTTCCTGTGCGCGATCGTGGCCATCGCCGGCGCCATCGGCGTCGTCGCGCTGCGCAACCCGTTCTACGCGGTGCTGTCGCTCGTGTGCCACCTGTTCGCGCTGGCGGGCCTCTTCCTGCTCCTGCGCGCCGAGTTCGTCGCGTTCGCGCAGATCGTCGTCTACGCAGGCGCCGTGATGGTGCTCTACGTGTTCACCGTCGGCTACGTCGGCGGCGACGACGAGTCGGTCCGCCCCTGGCACGGCCCCGCGCAGAAGGGCGTCGCGCTCGTCTTCGCGGGGATGCTGTTCGTGGAGCTGTGCCTGGCGATCCTCGGCTCGGGCCTGAAGGCCCTCGACGGCGAGGGCGCCCCCTACGAGGCCGGCTTCGGCTCGCCGGGCCAGATCGGCGAGCTGTTCCTGACCACCTTCCTGTTCGCGTTCGAGGCCGCGTCGATCCTGCTGCTGATCGCCGCCGTGGGCGCCGTCGTCCTGGCCCGCCGCCGCGGCGCGGGCCGCGTCGAGGCCGACCGCATGACGTTCACCGAGTTCATGCGCCCGATCGGCACCGGCACGACCGCCGAGGCCGTCGGCACGCGCGACGCCGGCATCAACCTGCCGGCGCCGGCCGCCGAGCCCGAGCGCGAGCAGCTCGAGAGCGGGCGGGGTGAGCGCGCATGAGCATCGAGTGGTACCTCGTCGTCTCCGCGATGATCTTCTGCATCGGCGCCGGCGGCGTCATCACCCGCCGCAGCCCGCTGGTGACGCTCCTGTGCCTGGAGCTCATGCTCAACGCGGGCAACCTCGCGCTCATCGCGTTCAGCCGCATGTGGGGCAACGCGGAGGGCCAGGTGTTCGCGATCATCGTGATGGTCGTCGCGGCCTGTGAGGTCTGCGTCGGCCTCGGCGTGATCGTCGCCATGTACCGCCGCCGCCTGCCGATCGACGTCGACGACATGAGGGAGCTGCACGGGTGACGACCGCTGCGTGGCTCGTCCTGGCGTTTCCGCTCGCCGGGACGGTGATCATCGGCCTGGGCCACAGGGCCTGGCCCGGGCGCATGGCCGGCTGGATCGGGACGCTCGCGATCCTGGCCTCGTTCATCTGCTCGATCGTCGTCTTCGTCAACCTGCAGGACCGCGACGAGCACCACCGCCAGGTGACGTCGACGCTGTTCGACTACGCCGACACGGTCGGGGTCGACGCGAAGCTGACGATCCTCGTCGACCCGCTGTCGGTCCTGATGATGCTCGTCGTGACCGGCGTCTCGACGCTCATCCACCTCTACTCGGTCACGTACATGACCGGGGACCGCGGGTTCAGCCGGTACTTCGCGTACCTGAACTTCTTCGTCTTCTCGATGCTGGTGCTGGTGCTCGCCGGCAACTTCGTGCCGCTGATCATCGGCTGGGCGTTCGTCGGCGCCGCGTCGTACCTGCTGATCTCGTTCTGGTACCGGCGCAGGACGGCGACGCGCGCGGGCGTGAAGGCGTTCGTCATCAACGTCGTCGGCGACATCGGCCTGATGTTCGGCGCGTACTTCGTCCTGCGCGAGTTCGCCACGCTCGACTTCCTCGGCGTCTTCGAGCAGGCGCCCGGGACGGCGGTGAACACCGGCAACCTCGTCGCCGGGATGATCCTCATCCTCGTCGGCGCGTTCGCGAAGTCGGCCCAGATGCCGTTCCACACCTGGCTCGCGGACGCGATGGAGGGCCCGACCCCGGTCTCCTCGCTCATCCACGCCGCGACGATGGTCACCGCCGGCGTCTACCTCATCGCGCGCCTGTGGCCGCTGTTCGAGGTCACCCCGGCCGCCGCGAACGTCGCCGCGATCGTCGGCGCCGTGACGCTGTTCGTCGCCGCGACGATCGCCCTGACGCAGACCGACATCAAGCGCGTCATCGCCTACTCGACGATGTCGCAGATCGGCTACATGATCATGGGCGTCGGCGCCGGCGCCTACGCGGCGGGCATGTTCCACTTCATGACGCACGCCTTCTTCAAGGCGCTGCTGTTCATGGGCGCCGGCTCCGTCATCGGCGCGATGGCCGGCATCCAGGACATGGACCGCATGGGCGGCTTCCGCCGGGCGATGCCGTTCACGTTCGCGACCATGCTCGTCGGCGGCCTCGCGCTGTCGGGCGTCCCGCCGTTCTCGGGCTTCTTCTCCAAGGACGAGATCCTCGCCTGGACCGCCCAGCGCGGCGGCTGGTTCTGGATCCTCGTCGTCGCCGGCTACGTGGCCGCGTTCCTGACCGCCGTCTACACGTTCCGGATGATCTTCCGCGTGTTCGGCGGCGAGCCGGTGCCGGAGGCGCGCGAGCTCGAGCAGGGCCACCTGCACCACGCCGAGGTCCACGTCAACCCGACCGACGGCGAGGTCGAGGACACGGACGTCGGCTTCCCGGGCCCCGAGCACTTCGTCGCCGAGCGCGCGTTCCCGATGAAGGTCGCGATGGGCACGCTGGCCCTGCTGGCCACGGTCGCCGGCGCGCTGCAGATCCCCGAGGTCACGCACGCGATCGACTCGTTCCTGCACCCGACGTTCGAGGGCAGCAGGTACTACGAGTCGCTGGCGCCGAGCGAGTCGTTCACGTTCATCGGCATGGCCGTCGGCGCGGCGATCGGCCTCGGCGGCATCTTCGTCGCCTGGCAGCTGTGGTCGCGCCACCGCGGCGTGACGGCGCAGCTCATCACGCGCCTGAAGCCGCTCTACGCGCTGTCGCACAACAAGTGGTACTTCGACGAGATCATCGACGCGCTGTTCGTGCGCCCGGCCGCCTGGTTCGGCCGCTTCGCGCAGCAGACGTTCGAGCGCCTCGTCGTCAACGGCGCGATCGTCGGTGGCGCGTCGCTGATCGTGCGCGCCGGGTCGGCCGCGGTGCGCGCCGCCCAGTCCGGCCTCCTGCGCTCCTACGCCGCGCTGCTCGTGCTCGGCGTCGGCGGCGTCGCCCTCTACTTCCTCCTGCAGAGCTGACCGTCACCTGATGCCCCTGTCCATCCTCATCTGGCTGCCCGCCGCCGTCGGCCTCGTCGCCGCGCTGCTGCCGCGGGCGCTCGGGCCGCGCGTCGCCGCGCTCGGCACGCTCGGCGCGCTCGGCATCGCGATCGGCCTGATCGCCGACTACGACCCGTCCAGCGGCCTGCAGCACGTCACCGACGAGACGTGGATCGCCGAGCTCGGCATCCACTACAAGCTCGGGCTCGACGGCCTGAACCTGTTCCTCGTCGCGCTGACGACGCTCGGGTTCGCGGCCGCCGCCGTCGCCGCGAACTTCCGCACGTGGGAGCGCTCGCGCCTCTTCTACTTCCACCTGCTGCTCGGCGAGACCGCCGTGCTCGGCGCGTTCCTGGCCCAGGACCTCGCGCTGTTCGTGGCCTTCTTCGACCTGATGCTGATCCCGTTCTACTTCCTCGCTGGCCAGTGGGGCGACGGGGAGAACCGGGTCGCCGCGGTCACGAAGCTCGTCGTCTACACGTTCGTCGGCTCGCTGCTCATGCTCGCGGCGGCGATCGCGACCGGCGTCATGTCGGCGGGCGACGGCCAGGAGATCTCGTTCGCGCTCAGCGACCTGCGCGAGCGCACGCTCGGCGAGGGCACCCAGCAGTGGCTGTTCCTCCTGTTCGCGGTCGCGTTCCTCGTGAAGATGCCGGCCTTCCCGCTGCACGGCTGGATGCCCGACGGCTACCGGGCCATGCCGCTCGAGGTGCTGGCCGTCTTCTCCGGCGTCCTGTCGAAGGTCGGCGCCTACGGCTTCCTGCGCATCGTCCTGCCGACGTTCCCGGACGCGAGCGCCCACTTCCAGGAGCTCATGCTGATCCTGGCGGTCGTCTCGATCCTGTACGGGTCGGCGATGGCGTTCACGACCACGAACGCCCGCCTCGTCGTCGGCTACTCGTCGGTGGCGCAGCTCGGCTTCATCACGCTCGGGATCTTCGCCCTCAACGACCAGGGCGCCCAGGGCGCGCTGCTGCAGATGATCAACCACGGCCTCGTCGTCGTGCCGCTGTTCCTGATCATCGGCCTGCTCGCGCGCCGAGCCGGGTCGGAGGACCTGCGCGACATGGGCGGCATCGCGTTCCGCGCGCCCGTCCTGGCCACGCTGTTCCTCATCGTCGCCCTGGCGACGCTGGCGATGCCCGGCTCCTCGAACTTCATCGGCGAGTTCCTGATTCTGCTCGGCGTCTTCGAGTCGAAGATGGCGATCGCGTTCGTCGCGTCGATCGGCATCGCGCTCGCGGCCGTGTACGGCCTGCGGCTCTTCATCCGCGCGATGCACAACCGCGTCGGCGCCTCGGTCGAGTCGCGCGAGATCGCGCTGCGCGACGCCGTCGTGCTCGTGCCGCTCGTGGCCGTGATCCTCTTCTTCGCCGTCTACCCGCAGCTCGCGCTGTCGCGCGGTGAGGACAGCGTCGTCAGCACGATCGCCCCGGCCGTGGAGGTGACGCGATGATCGCCGCGACCGGTCCGCACATCGACGTCGAGGCGCTCTCGCCGCTGCTCGCCCTGACCGGCGGCGGCCTCGTCGTGCTGCTCGTCGGCCTCCTGCGCCCGCGCGTCGTGCGCGAGGTGCTCGTCCCGCTGCTCGCGCTCGCGTCGCTCGCCGCCGCGCTCGGCCTGGCGATCTGGCAGTGGGACGCCGACGAGGAGATCATCGCCGGCGCCCTGCGCGTCGACACGCTCGCGCTCGCGTTCACGGCCTTCGTGATCGTCGCCGCCGCGATCACCGTCCTGCTGTCGTGGCGGGCGGTCGCCCCGCGCGAGGCCGCGCACGGCGAGTACTACGCGATGCTGCTCGTGTCGGCCGCCGGCATGTCGGTGCTCGTGCAGGCGCAGAACCTCGTCTCGCTGTTCATCGGCTTCGAGCTGCTGTCGGTCCCGCTGTACGTGCTGTGCGCGTCGGAGATGCGCCGCTCCAGCTCGCTCGAGGCGGGCCTGAAGTACCTGATCATCGGCTCGGTCGGCTCGGCGACGCTCCTGTACGGCCTCGCGCTGATCTACGGCGCCACCGGGCGCACGGACTTCGCCGCGATCGCCGACGCGCTGAACTCGGTCGGCGGCCCGGTCTCCGACCCGCTGTTCCTCACCGGCCTGGCGCTGAGCGTCGTCGGCCTCGCGTTCAAGGTGTCGGTCGCCCCGTTCCACCAGTGGACGCCGGACGCCTACGAGGGCGCGCCGACCCCGGTGACCGCGTTCATGGCGACGGCGACGAAGGTCGCCGCGCTCGGCGTGATCATCCGCTTCTTCGACGTCGCGCTCATCAACGCGCAGCCCGACTGGGCGCCCGCGCTCGCCGCGCTGGCGACGATCACGATCGTCGTCGGCAACGTCGGCGCGATCGGCCAGACGTCGGTCAAGCGCCTGCTCGCCTGGTCGAGCGTCGCGCAGGCCGGCTACATGCTCGCCGGCATCGTCGTCGGCACCCAGCACGGGATCGAGGCGGTCGCCTTCTACCTCGCCGCCTACCTCGTCATGAACATGGCCGCGTTCGCCGTCGTCGTCGCGCGGGCCCGCGAGACCGGCCTGGGCGACGCGATCGAGGCGCTCGAGGGCATCGGCCAGAGCAAGCCGCTGCTGGCGTGGCCGATGACGATCGCGATGCTCGGCCTGGCCGGCATCCCGGGCACGGCCGGCTTCATCGGCAAGTTCTTCCTCATCGACGGCGCCGTCGACGGCGACTACGCCTGGCTGGGCATCGTCATCGTCGTCGGCTCGGCCGTGTCGCTCGTCTACTACCTGAAGGTCGTGGCGGCGATGTGGATGCGCCCGGCGCCGCGCAGCGTGCCGGTGCTGGCCGGCGGCGCGGTCGACGACCCGCCGGCGGACGCCCCGGCCGGGCCGCGCGCGGCCGGCGGGGAGGTCACGCTCGTCGCGGTCGGGTGCGCGGCGGGGCCGGTCGTCTTCGGCGTCCTGCCGGGGCCGCTGTTCGACATCGCCCGTGACGCCGCCGCGGCGATGAGCCACCTGTTCTAAGGCGCGATTGGGGGTTTCGATGGGCACGAGCTTCGCCTCGATCACCGGGTACGAGATCTCGCTCTGGCTGCACATCACGGCCGCCGTGGTGGGCCTGGGCGCGACGTTCGCGGAGTCGATCCTGTTCCCGGTCGCGATGCGGCTCGACCCGCGTCACCTGCCGATGGTCCACGCGACCCAGCTGGCGATCAACCGGTGGCTGGCGAACCCGGCGCTCCTGCTCATCATCATCACCGGCGTCTACCAGGTGTCCGACGGCAACTGGGAGTTCGGCGACGGCTGGATCAGCGCGTCGTTCGCGATCATCATCGTCCTCGGCGCCCTGCTCGGCGGCTACTTCATCCCGGCCGACAAGCGGCTCGGGGCGATGATCTCGGCCGAGATCGCCGCCGCCGGCAGCGGGCCGTTCACGCCGTCGGAGGAGTACCAGCGCAAGGCGCGCGCCGAGGGCGTCGTCGGGGCCTTCGCCGGCCTGCTGACGGTCGTGGCGATCTTCCTGATGGTCACGAAGCCGTTCTGACCCGGCGCACGGGCGGACGTTCCGACCCGGCCCGCGCGGGGTAGCCGTCGGCGCGTGAGCCCCGACGACCCCCCGCCCGACCGCACCGACGCGGGCCTCGGCCGCGGGGGGGGGGCGGGGCGGCCCCCCCGGCGCCGGCC
>JADGIB010000332.1 GCA_019683665.1 Solirubrobacteraceae bacterium | reverse complement strand
ACGTCACACAGGCTGGGCGGCCGCGGCCGCTCAGCCGACCTCGGCGCCGGACGACAGCGCCTCGACCGAGACCTCGCCCAGGAGCCGGTCGACCCCGCGCGGGTCGACGACGCCGGCCCCGAGGCGCTGGGTCGACTCGGCGCCGCAGGCGACCCCGAAGCGCAGGCACTCCTCCAGCGGCTCGCCGCTGTAGCGGGCGGCGACGTAGCCGGCCAGGAAGGCGTCGCCGGAGCCGACGGTGGCGACCGGCTCGCGCATCGCGACCCGCACCCGGACGAGGCGGTGGCCGCCGTCGACCGTCGGCAGCGCGGCGAAGCAGCCGTCGTCGACGGTCATGATCGCCTCCTGGGCCCCGAGGTCGACCATCTCGCGCACGGCGATCGTGCGGTCCTCGTCGTCGTTGAACTCGTGGCCGACGAGCTCCTCGGCCTCGAGGACGTTCGGCGACACGACCGTCGGCTCGGCGCGCACGGCCAGGCGCAGCGGCTCGCCGTCGGTGTCGACGACGGTCGTCAGGCCCTGCTTGCGCAGCTCGCGGATCATCTCCGCGTACGCGTCGGCCTCGACCCCGGGCGGCAGCGAGCCGGCGAACACGACGACCTCGGCGCCCCGCGCGAGGTACATGAGCTTGTCGTGGAAGAGCTCCATCTCGCGGGAGGTGATCTGCGCGCCGCGCTCGTTGATCTCGGTCTGCTCCCCGGTCGTGGGGTCGACGACCGACAGGTTCGTGCGCGACTCGGCGCGGATGCGGACGAAGTCGGTGAGGATCGACTCCTCGGTCAGCTGCTCGACGATCCGCGTCCCGGTTGACCCGCCGGCGAAGCCGGTGGCGATCACCGGCTGGCCGAGCTTCTTCAGCGTGCGGGCGACGTTCACCCCCTTGCCGCCCGCCATCGTCGTCGACTCGACGGTCCGGTGGCGGCGGCCCGGCTGGAAGTTCGGGACCAGCAGCGTGCGGTCGATGGCCGCGTTGAGCGTGACGGTGATGATCATGCCGTCTCGGTTCCTCGGCGCCTGCGGGCGCGTGCCCTCCTCCGGCGGACCCTCCGCCGATGGCGCAGGACAACGTGCAGGCTACACGCCAGGACGGCGGCGAGCAGCGCCAGCAGCCAGAGCGGCGGCAGCGCCGAGGTGACCTTGTCGGCGATCCCGGCCGCCGGCACCGCCTCGGCCGTGACGAGCGGGACGCGCGCGAGCTCGCGCCCCCGGTAGGCGACGATCGCGGTCCCGACGCGCGCTCCGCGCCGCAGCGGCCCGGTCAGCTCGTCGGGGACGCCGGTGACGCGCACCGTGGGCCGCTGCCCGCGGCGGACGACGGCGCGCACCGTCCGCGCGGCGACGACGTCGACGTGCTCGTCGGCGCGGTGGTCGAGCGCCGGGCGGGCGAGGACGGCCCCGCGGCGCAGCGCGGCGACGCGCCGGTAGCGGCGCTGGCCGTAGCGCATGAGCGCGAGCGTGTCGGCGTCGCGGGCGGCCTCGGAGGGGGTGCCGAGGACGGCTGAGACGAAGCGCACGCCCCGCCGCGTCGACGAGCCGACGAGGACGTAGCCGGCCTGCGAGGTGTGGCCGGTCTTGACCCCGGTCATCCACGGGACCTCGCGCACGAGGACATTGCGGTTGACGATCGTGCGGCGGCGGCCGCCGCTGACGACGGTCGCGCTGCGGCGGTTCACCGTGCGCCGGAAGAAGTCGTCGCGCAGGAGGACGAGGGCGAGCTTGGCCAGATCCTCGGCGGTGGAGTAGTTGCGCGGGTCGTCGAGGCCGACCGGGTTGGCGAAGCGGGTGTCGGTCAGCCCGATCTCGCGCGCCCGCTCGTTCATCATCCGCACGAAGCGCCGCTGCGAGCCGCCGACGCGGCGCGCGAGCGTCGCCGCCGCGTCGTTGCCGGAGGCCAGCAGCAGGCCCTCGAGCAGGTCACGGATCGAGACCCGCTCCCCGGCGCGCAGGCCCATGAGCGACTCGACCGGCGAGGCGTCGTAGGGCACCGCGGTGACGACGTCGTCGAGGTCGGCGCGCTCGAGCGTGACGAGCGCGGTCATGAGCTTCGTCGTCGACGCGATCGGCCGCCGCTCCCGGGCGCGGCGGGCGACGACGACGTCCTTGGTGTCGGGCTGGACGAGGATCGCGGAGGGGGCCGACAGGTCCGGCTGGCGGGCGGCGGCAGGCGCGGTGGCCGCGGCCGGGGCCAGCGACAGCGCCGCCGCCGCGATCGCGGCGATTCGGCGCGGGGTCACGGCGTCTCCGACTCGCCCTCGCTCGTGGCGGTCGTCGCCCCGTCGGCCTTCCCCTCGCCGGCGTCGGCGTCGGGCCGCAGCTTCAGGCGCTGGCCGACCTGCAGCGCCTGCGGGTCGATGTCGGGGTTGAGCCGCTGCAGCTCTGCCACGGACACGCCGGTCTTCTCGGCCACCGTGGAGAGGATGTCGCCGGACTTGACGACGTACGTGCGACGCGGCCGGCGCTTGCGCCCGCCCCCGGACGCCTCGCTCGTCGAGGCGCGGTCGCGGCCGGCGCGCTCGGACTGGGTGGTCGTCGTGGCCGGCGTCCCGGCGTCCGACGAGGCGCTGCGGCTGGACTGCACGATGACGACCACGGCGATGACGACCGCGACCAGGGAGAGCGGCGCGAGGTAGCGCGCTGGGCTGCGGCGGCCTGCCATCGGATCGGCAGCATAGCCGCGACGTCGCGGACCGCACGTGCGGGCGGGCGGATTGCAGCGGACGGCCTAGACGAGCGCCCAGGCCGCCTCGCGCAGGCGCTCGGCCTCGCGCCGGGCCGCCGTCGCGGGCGGCTCGCCGGACGCCTCGTGGGCGCGGGCGATCGAGCGAGACGCGGTGACGAGCCCGCCGGCGCGGCCGGGCGCGAAGGCCGGGGCGAGGTCCTCGACGCGGCCGCCCTGGGCGCCGATCCCCGGCAGCAGGAACGGAGCGCGCGGGAGCAGCTCGCGGGCCCGGGCCAGGTGCTCGGGCCGGGTCGCCCCCATGACCGCCCCGATCGCCGACAGCGGCTCGCCGGGGTCGTGGGCGCGGCCGAGCTCGTCGACGAGGCGGGCCACGCGCTCCCAGACGGTCCCGCCCTCGGCGAGCGCGAGGTCCTCGATGTCGGCGGCCCCCGGGTTCGAGGTCCGCACGAGGACGAACAGGCCGGCGCCGGACCGGGCGGCGGCGTCGGCGAACGGCGCCAGCGCGTCGGCGCCGAGGTAGGGGTTGACGGTCGTCGCGTCGGCGCGCAGGCCGCCGACGGCGCCGAACGGGGTGTCGAGGCCCGTCAGCAGGCCCTGCGCGTAGGCGGCGGCCGTCACGTCGATGTCGCCGCGCTTGGCGTCGGCGATGACGAGCAGGCCGGCCTCGGCCGCATGCGCGGCGACGCGGGCCAGGGCGGCCCAGCCGGGCGCGCCCAGCCGCTCGAAGCAGGCGACCTGCGGCTTGACCGCGACGCAGGCCGGGCCGGCCGCGTCGATGAGGGCCCGGCAGTGCGCCTCGACCGCCGCGGCCGCGGCGGCCGGCCCCCCCCCCCCGCGGGGGCCGGCCCCCCCCCCCCCCCCCGCGCCCC
>JADGIB010000331.1 GCA_019683665.1 Solirubrobacteraceae bacterium | reverse complement strand
GCTAGCGCGCTACCAGCGGCGCGCGAGCTCGCGCCGGTCGGCCTGCGCGACCCGCGCGGCCCACTCGAACAGCGGCCCGGTGAGGTTCCGCAGGCGCTCGACGCGGTCGCGGACCTCGCCGGTCACGTAGCCCTCGCCGTCGCGCTCGTGCGCGTAGCGGCAGGCCGCCTCGGCCAGCAGCCGCAGCCGCGGCCCGTTGAGGACGACCGGCCCGCCGTGCGGGTCGTCGGCGACGACCTCGAGCAGGTCGACGAGCGCGGTGAGCTCGCGGAGCGCGAGCACGTGCTCGGCGGTCTCGATCGCCGGGACGAGGTGGTCCCGCGCCCGCTGCCAGGAGAGCGCCTCGACGAGCGCGCGGGCGTCCGCGGCGGTGAGGTTCGTCGCGAGGACGACCTCGTCGTCGCCGCCGGCGACCGGCACCACCTGAAGCTCCGCGTGGGCGAACGACACGGGTTCCATGTCCCCAGCCTAGGCCCTCCCCGGACGGATCTCCTGCGGGCCATCCCGCAGCGGGGGCGCGGCGACCCCCGGCCCGGCTGCGGTCCTTCTACGCTGCGGCCGCCGATGCTCCTGCTCCTGCCGCCGTCCGAGGGCAAGGCCGACCCGCCGCCCGGCCCGCCCGCCGACCTGTCCGCGCTCGCGTTCGCCGAGGCGCTGACCGCGACCCGCGAGCGCGTCCTCGACGCCGTCGACCCGGGCCTGCGGGCCGCCCCGGCCGCGCCGGCGCAGGACGTCTACACCGGCGTGCTGTTCGGGCGGCTCAGCCTCCCGTCGCTCAGCGTCGGGACCGGGCGCGAGGTCCTCATCGCCAGCGCGCTGTGGGGCGTCGTGCGCCCCGGCGACCGGATCCCGCGCTACAAGCTGCCGATCGGCGAGAGGCGGCCGGATCTCGGCCCGCTGGCGGCACGGTGGCGCCCGGCGCTGGCCGAGGCGCTCGCCGGGCTGGACGCGCCGGGCGCGCTCGTCGTCGACTGCCGCTCGGGCGGCTACGTCGCGATGTGGCGCCCGCGCGAGGCGGCGCGGGTCGCCGTGCGCGCCTTCCGCGTCGACCCCGACGGCACGCGCCGGACGATCTCGCACATGGCGAAGGCCGCGCGCGGCGACGTCGCCCGCGCCCTGCTGGCCGCGCCGCGGCGCCCCCGCACGCCCGCCGACGTGGCCGAGGCGGCCGCGCGCGCCGGCCTCGAGGTCGAGCTCAACGAGGACCGGGGCGGGCTCGCGCTCGACGTGCTCGAGCGCTGAGCGCGCTCACCCGTGGTCGAGCCGGCGTGCGGACCGCCGGCGCGCCGCGGGCCGCCGGGTGCCGGCGCGCGGCGCCCGCGTGTGCCACGCTTGCGCGCATGGCCGCTGCCTCCCGCACCCACGACCTCGTCCTCTTCGGGGCCACCGGGTTCACCGGCGGGCTCGTCGCCGAGCACCTCGCCCGCCACGCGCCGCCGCAGACGCGCTGGGCGATCGCCGGGCGCGACCGGGGCCGGCTCGAGGCGGTGCGGGCCCGGCTGGCCGCGATCGAGCCGCGCTGCGCCGAGCTGCCGCTGCTGACCGCCGACGCGACCGACCCGGCGTCGATGCGCGCCCTGGCCGAGGCGGCCCGCGTCGTCGTCACGACCGTCGGCCCATACGCCCTGCACGGCGAGGCGCTCGTCGCCGCCTGCGCGCAGGCGGGCACCGACTACGCCGACCTCACCGGCGAGCCGGAGTTCGTCGACCGCACCTGGCTGTGCCACCACGAGACGGCGGTCGCGACCGGCGCGCGGCTCGTCCACTGCTGCGGGTTCGACTCCGTCCCCCACGACCTCGGCGCCCAGTTCACCGTCGAGCAGCTCCCGGAGGGCGCGCCGCTCGAGGTGCGCGGCTTCGTCCGCGCCGAGGGCCGCTTCAGCGCCGGCACCTACCACTCGGTCGTCACCGGCTTCGGGCGGGTGCGCGAGACCGTCGGGGCCGCGCGGGCGCGGCGGGCCCGGGAGCGCCCGCCGGAGGGCCGCCGCGTGCGGACGTTCGCGCCGCGCCCCTACCGCGAGCCGGCGATCGGCGCCTGGGCGGTGCCGCTGCCGACGATCGACCCGGTCGTCGTCGCCCGCTCGGCCCGCGCGCTGGAGCGCTACGGACCCGACTTCCGCTACGCCCACCACGCCTGGGTCCGCCACCTGCCGGTCGCGGCGGCCGCCGGGGCCGGGATCGCCGGCGTGTTCGCGCTCGCGCAGCTCCCGCCGGCGCGACGGCTGCTGCTGCGGGCGATGCGCTCCGGCGACGGGCCCGACGAGCGGACCCGCGCCCGCAGCTCGTTCACGGTCCGCTTCGTCGGCACCGGCGGCGGGCGGCGCGTCGTCACCGAGGTGACCGGCGGCGACCCCGGCTACGAGGAGACGGCCGCGATGCTCGCCCAGGCCGGCCTGTGCCTCGCGCACGACGCGCTGCCGCCGACGGCCGGCCAGGTCACGACCGCGGTCGCGATGGGCCCGGCGCTGCGCGCCCGCCTCGAGCGCCAGGGGATCGCCTTCCGGGTGCTCGAGTCGACCGCGGCGTGAGCCGCTGGGAGGATCGGCCGATGCAGCCGATCTCCATCGCCGACCCGCCGTTCCGCTACGACCCGCAGGACCCGGAGGGCTTCCGCGCCGGCATGGCCCGGCTCGGGCCGCGGGCCGGGGCCCGGCGCCTCGGCGCGACCGTCTACGAGCTGCCGCCCGGGCAGGCGGTGTGCCCCTACCACTACGAGCTGGGCGAGGAGGAGTGGGTCCTCGGCCTCGAGGGCGTCGCCACCGTCCGCCTCCCGGACGGGCCGGTCGAGCTGCGCCCGCTCGAGCTGCTGTGCTTCCCGCCCGGCCGCGACGGCGCCCACCAGGTCCGCAACGACGGCGACGAGCGGGTCCGCGTCCTCATGTGGTCGGAGGTCGTCCACCCGTCGGCCACCGTCTACCCCGACAGCGACAAGATCGGGATCTGGACCGGCGGCGACCGCCGCGACGACCTCATCGTCCGCCGCTCGAGCGGCGTGCCGTACTACGACGGCGAGGGATGAGCGCCCCGACCGCGCGCATGTGCTCGGCGTAGCCGGGCCGGCGCCGCAGCGAGCGGGCGTCCATCATCGGAACGCTGACCCCGACGAACAGGGCGACGATCGCCAGCGGGCCCGCCGCCGTCCACCACCAGGCCGGGTCGGCGGCGAGCGCGAACAGCCACAGGCCCCACCAGAACGCGATCTGGCCCAGGTCGTTCGGGTGGCGCGACCAGGCCCACAGGCCGCGGTCGCAGATCCGCCCCGCGTGGGCCGGGTCGCGCGCGAACGCCCGCAGCTGGAGGTCGGCGACCGCCTCGGTCGCGATCGCGGCGACGGTGACGACGATCGCGACGGCGTCGAGCGGCCCGAGGCCGCGGCTGCCCTCGGCCACCGCCGGCCAGGCGGCGAGCAGGCCGCCGAAGACGAGCAGCGTCGGCATCAGCTCGATCCCGAGGAGGTTGACGGCCCAGAACGGGAGCCGCCCGCGGGTGTCGTCGCGGAGCCTGCGGTAGCGCCAGTCCTCGTGGCCGAGGCCGCGCCAGCCGGTCGCCCAGTTCAGGGTCAGGCGCACGCCC
>JADGIB010000330.1 GCA_019683665.1 Solirubrobacteraceae bacterium | reverse complement strand
GCTAGCGCTCGCCCGGCATCTTGTGCGGGAACTGCGACACCGGACGCGACAGGTCCAGCGCGGTCCGCACGATGCGGGACTGCTCCTGGGCGTGGGCGGCGGGGTAGCCCTCGCCCGGGCTGGCCCGCTCGGGCCGGCCGATGTAGCCGAAGCGCAGGTGCTCGGGCAGGATCTGCATGAGGCGCGGCGACATGTGCGCGCGGGCGCCCATGTTGCGCGGCTCCTCCTGGACCCAGACGACCTCCTCGAGGTTCGGGTAGCGCCCGATGAGGTCGAGGATCTGGCCCTCCGGGAACGGGTACAGGAGCTCGACGCGGCCGACGGCGACGCGCTCGTTGTCGGCGCGGTCCGGGTGCCCGACGAGGTCGTAGTAGATCTTGCCCGTGCAGAGGATGAGGCGCGTGACCTTCGCCTCGTCGACCCGCGGCTCCGCGAGCACCGGGTAGAACTGCGTGTCGGAGAGGTGCTCGATGCGGTTCGTCGCCTGCGGCAGGCGCAGCAGCGACTTCGGGGTCATGATGACGAGCGGCCGCTGCTTGGCGATCCGCGCCTGGCGGCGCAGCAGGTGGAAGTACTGGGCCGGCGTCGTCAGGTTCGCCACGCGGATGTTGCCCTCGGCGGCGAGCTGCAGGAAGCGCTCCAGGCGGCCCGACGAGTGCTCGGGGCCCTGGCCCTCGTAGCCGTGCGGCAGCAGCAGCGTCAGACGGGTCGTCTGGCCCCACTTCGCCAGGCCGGAGGCGATGAACTGGTCGATGATGACCTGCGCGCCGTTGGCGAAGTCGCCGAACTGCGCCTCCCAGAGGACGAGCGTCTCGGGCGCCTCGGCGCTGTAGCCGTACTCGAAGCCGAGGCAGGCGGTCTCGCTCAGCGGCGAGTTGTGCAGCTCGAACGTGGCCAGCGCGCCCGGCAGGTTCTGGATCGGGCACAGCGTCTGCCCGGTCTTCGCGTCGTGGAGGACGAGGTGGCGCTGGCTGAACGTGCCGCGCTCGACGTCCTGGCCGGTGAGGCGGATCGGCGTGCCCTCGGTCAGCAGCGACGCGAACGCGAGCGCCTCGGCCTGCGCCCAGTCGATGCCGCCGTCGGGCCCGACCGCCTCGCGGCGGCGCTCGAGCTGGCGGACGAGCTTGGGATGGACCGTGAAGCCCTCGGGGATGCGCAGCAGCTCCTCGTTGAGCTGGCGCAGCCGGTCGGCGTCGACCGCGGTCTTGACCTCGGGCGACGGCGAGCGGTCGAGCTGGTACTCGCCGGTGGCCTGGTCGTCCTCGCCGGCCTCCTTCGCCGCGGCGATGCGGTCCTTCAGCTGCTTGTGCAGCGCGGTCAGGTGGTCCCAGACCGCCTGCTGCTGGGCGTCGACGTCGTCGCGGGTCAGCACCCCGTCGGCGATCAGCTTCTCCGCCCACAGCTCGCTGACGCGCTTGTGCTTCTTGATCGCCGCCGTCATCTCCGGCTGCGTGTAGGCCGGCTCGTCGGCCTCGTTGTGGCCGTAGCGGCGGTAGCCGACGAGGTCGATGAGGACGTCGTGGCCGAACTCCTGGCGGAACGCGAACGCGAGCCGGACGGCGCTGATGCACGCGGCCGGGTCGTCGGCGTTGACGTGGATGATCGGGACGTCGAAGCCCTTGGCCAGGTCGGAGGCCCAGCGCGTCGAGCGCGCGTCGTCGGGATCGGTCGTGAAGCCGACCTGGTTGTTCTGGATGATGTGGACGGTGCCGCCGACCGAGTAGCCGTCGAGCGCCTGGAGGTTCAGCGTCTCGGCCACGACGCCCTGGCCCGGGAAGGCGGCGTCGCCGTGGAGGACGACCGGCACCGCGGCGTTCGTGTCGCGGTGGGCGCGCGGGCCCTGGCGGGTCGTCTGGGCGGCGCGCGCCGCGCCGCCGCCGACCAGCTCGCCGACCTCGACGAGCGCCGGGTTGTGCTCGAGGTTGACGAGGATCGACTCGCCGTTGGGCAGCTGGTAGGAGCCCTGCGACCCGTGGTGGTACTTGACGTCGCCGGTGCCGCCCTGCGGGATGGTCGTGACGGCCTCGAGCGTGGAGGCCCCCTCGAACTCGGCGAAGATCGAGTCGTACGGCCGGCCGAGGTTGTGGGCCAGCACGTTCAGGCGGCCGCGGTGGGCCATCCCGACGACGACCTCCTTGGCGTCGGCCGCCGCGGCGAGCTGGATCAGCTCGTCGAGCATCGGCACGGTCATGTCGAGGCCCTCGATCGAGAACTGCTTCTGGCCCAGGTAGGCCTTGTGCATGAAGCGCTCGAAGGCGTCGACCTTGATGAGCCGCTCCAGGAGCGCCTTCTGCTCCTCGACGGTCAGCGGCTGGCGGTAGGCGCCGGTCTCGATCTTCTCGCGCAGCCACGTGCGCTGGCGGTGGCTGGAGATGTGCTCGATCTCGTAGGCGATCGTGCCCGTGTACGTCTCGCGCAGGTGCGGCAGCGCGTCGTAGAGCGTGTCGCCCGGCACGCCGATGCGCAGGATCTTGGCCGGGATCCTGCGCATGATCTCGTCGGTGAGGCCGAGCGGGGCCGGGTCCAGCGCCGGGTCGCCCTCGGGCTCGCTGCCGAGCGGGTCGAGCCGCGCGGCGAGGTGGCCGTGCGTGCGGTAGGCCTTGATGAGCGACGTCGCGGCCTGGACGGCCTGCAGCAGCTCCTCGTCGGGCGCGGCCGACGGCGCGGGCGCCGCGGCGGCGGCCGGCAGCGACGGCGTCGGCCTGGCCGGCGCCGGGCCGAGCGTCGCGCCGAGGTCGCCGAAGACCTGGTCGTAGAAGCCGTGCTCGCCCTGGAGGTACTCCTCGACGACCTGCAGGAAGCGCCCCGACTCCGCGCCCTGGATGACGCGGTGGTCGTAGGTCGAGGTCATCGTCATGACCTTCTCGGCGCCGATGAGCTCGCCGATCGCGTCCAGGCCGACCGGGTAGGCGATCGAGCCGGTGGCGACGATCGTGCCCTGGCCGGTCATGAGCCGCGGCACGGAGGCGACGGTGCCGATGCCGCCCGGGTTCGTGAGCGTGATGTTCGCGCCGGTGAGGTCGTCGGCGGTGAGCTTGTTCTCCCGCGCGCGCGTGATGAGGTCGTTGAAGGCGTCGACGAACTCGCGGAAGCTGAGGCGGCCGGCGTCCTTGATGACCGGCACCATGAGCGTGCGGCTGCCGTCCTTCTTCTCGACGTCGACGGCGATGCCGAGGTTCGCGGCGCCGTCGTCGACGCGGTACGGCTTGCCGTCGCGCTCCTCGAAGTGGTGGGTCATGACCGGCATCGCCTCGGTCGCGGCCTTCGCGATCGCGTAGCCGATCAGGTGCGTGAAGGAGACCTTGTGGCCGGCGGCCTTCAGCTCGCGCCGGCGACCGTCCATCGTGGTGACGGTCATCGTGCGGAACGAGGTCGCGGTCGGGATCGAGCGCGACTCGTCCATGTAGCGGGCGAGCATCGCGGCGCCGCCGCGGATCAGCTCGCCCTTCGGCTCGGGCGCGGCGCCGCCGCCGTTGAGGACGTCGGCCTTCGTGATGCGGCCGCGGGGGCCGGTGCCGGTGACGCGCGAGAGGTCGACGCCCTGGGCGGCGGCGACGCGGCGGGCGACGGGCGTGGCGTGGACGCCGTCGGGGG
>JADGIB010000329.1 GCA_019683665.1 Solirubrobacteraceae bacterium | reverse complement strand
CGCCCCCCCAGCCGCGACCCGCCGCCCTCGACGACCTCCCCGCGCTCATCGCGACGCCGACGCAGCTGAGCTTCCCCAGCGCCCACGCGTCCTCGTCGTTCGCCGCGGCGACGGCGTTCCGGGGCCTGCTCCCGGGCGGCCCGCTCTACGCCGTCGCGACCGCGATGGGGCTCTCGCGGGTCGCCCTCGGCGTCCACTACCCGACCGACATCCTGGCCGGCGCCGCGCTCGGGACGGCGGTCGCCACTATCGTCCGCCGCCCATGAAGGTCGGCATCGTCGGCATGCCCAACGCGGGCAAGTCCTCCCTCTTCAACGCGCTCACCAAGGCCGGCGCCGAGTCGGCCAACTACCCGTTCACGACGATCGACCCGAACGTCGCGGTCGTTCCCGTGCGCGACCGGCGCCTCGACCGGCTCGCCGCGCTCACCGGCGCGACGGACATCCGCTACGACACGATCGACTTCCACGACATCGCCGGGCTCGTCGCCGGCGCCCACAAGGGCGAGGGCCTCGGGAACAAGTTCCTGGCCAACATCCGCGAGACCGACGCGATCGTCCACGTCGTGCGCGCCCACCACGACGAGAACGTCGTCCACTCCGAGGGGCGCGTCGACCCGCTCGGCGACATCGAGATCATCGAGACCGAGCTGATCATGGCCGACCTCGAGCAGGCCGAGCGCCGCCACGAGCGCGTCGTCCGCGCCGCCCGCGGCGGCGACAAGGCGGCGATCGCCGAGGAGGCGTGGCTGCGCGAGCTCATCGCCGCCCTCCAGGAGGGCCGCCCGGCGCGCAGCGTCCCGCCGCCCGAGGAGGCGCCCAACGCCCAGCGCGACCTCGGCTCGCTCACCGCCAAGCCGGTCCTGTTCGTCGCCAACGTCGACGAGGGCGAGACCGAGGTGCCGCCCGAGGTCGCCGCGCACGCGGCCGCCCAGGACGCGGTCGCCGTCGCCGTCTCCTCGCGCCTGGAGGCCGAGCTGAGCGAGCTCGACGACGAGGAGGCGGCGGCGATGCGCGAGGAGCTCGGCCTCCACGAGTCGGGCCTCGAGCGCGTCGTCGCGGGCGCGTTCTCGCTCCTGCACCTCATCACGTTCTTCACCGTCGGCGAGCAGATCGCCCAGGCCTGGCACCTGCGCGACGGCCTCACCGTCTGGCACGCGGCCGGCGAGATCCACACCGACATCCAGAAGGGCTTCGTGCGGGCCGAGGTCATCGGCTGGGAGGAGCTGCTGGAGGCCGGCGGCTACGCGGGCGCCCGCGAGCGCGGCATCCTGCGCCTCGAGGGCCGCGACTACGTCATGCGCGACGGCGACGTCATCACGGTGAAGCACACGGCATGAGCCACCCGGAGGAGGTCGGCCAGCGGCGCTTCCAGCCGCCGCCGGACGCCACGGAGATCCTCGTCCTGCGCCACGGGGCGTCGGCGCCGGTCGCGCCCGGGATGCTCCACGAGCTGACGCCCGACGGCTGGGGCGACCCGGACCTCGCGCCCGAGGGCGTCGAGCAGGCCGAGCGCCTCGCGCGCCGCCTCGAGCTCGAGCGCATCGACGCGATCTTCGTCACGACCCTGCGGCGGACGGTCCAGACCGCGGCGCCGACGGTCGCCCGCACCGGCATCGAGCCGGTCGTCGTCCCCGAGCTGGCCGAGGTCCACCTCGGCGAGTGGGAGGGCGGCGAGTACCGGCTGCGCGCCCGCCGCGGCGACCCGCTCGTCCTCCGGGCGCTGCGCGAGGAGCGCTGGGACGTCATCCCCGGGGCCGAGCCCGCCGAGGCGTTCGCGCAGCGCGTGCGGCGCGGGATCGAGCGCGTCGTCGAGCTGACCGGGCCGGGGCGGACGGCCGCCGCCTTCGTCCACGCCGGCGTCATCGGCGAGATCTGCCGCCAGGCGACGTCGAGCCGGCGCTTCGCGTTCGTCCACGCCGACAACGCGTCGCTGACGAAGCTCGTCGTGTTCGCCGACGGGCGCTGGCTCCTGCGAAGCTTCAACGAGACCACCCACCTGGACTGAACCGATGGCCGACACGCTGACCCCCGCCTACCGCGCCGTGGTCGCCGTCTCGCACCCGATCGTCTCCCTCTGGGGCCGGCTGCGGGTCGAGGGGCACGAGCACGTCCCCGAGGAGGGCCCGGTCCTCCTCGTCGCCAACCACGACTCCTACTGGGACACGGTGACCGTCGCCGTGGCGGCCCGCCGCCGGCGGCAGATCCACGCCCTCGCGAAGGCGCAGCTGTGGAGCAACCGGCTCGTCGGGGCGGTGCTGAACGGGATGGGCCAGATCCCGATCGAGCGCGGCAAGGGCGACGTCGCCGCGATGCAGCGGGCGATCGACGGGCTGCGGTCGGGCCTGTGCATCGGGATCTTCCCGGAGGGCACGCGCAGCCTCGGGCGCGAGCTTCGCGCCCGCTCCGGCGTCGGCCGGCTGGCCGAGGCGGTGCCCGAGGCGGCGATCGTCTGCGTCGCGGTCACCGGCACGACCGACGTGCCGCGCTTCCCGAAGCGCCCGCGCCTCGGCGTGCGCTTCTTCCCGCCGTCGGGCGGCGGCCTGCAGCCGGGCGAGTCGCACGCCGAGTTCGCCGCGCGCCTGCTGGCCGAGATCCGGGCGATCGCCCCGCGCCAGGTCGCCGGGCGCCGGCGGCGCGCGCCGGCCGACGCGGCGGCGTAGGCCGGTCGACGCGCCGGATCCGCCGCCGGACCGTCGTCGCCGTGCCGTCCTGCGGGCGGGTACGGTGCCTCCGTGTCCCTCCGCGGCCGGCGACCCCTGCGGCTCCTGGCGCTCTCCGCCGCGGCCGCGCTGGGCGCCGGCGCCGCGCCCGCCGCCGCGCAGCTGCCGAGCGGGCGGACGGCCGACCGGACGCTCGCCGACCACGAGGCCGACCTGGACCGGCTGGCCGCCGCCGCGCCGGACGCGGTCCGCGCGCTTGCGCTGCCGCACCGCACGCTCCTGGGCCGCGAGGTGCGCGGGGTCGAGATCGCCCGCGACGTCCACGCCGCGGACGGGCGGCCCGTGCTCGCCGTCCTCGGCCTCCACCACGGGCGCGAGTGGCCGTCCGGGGAGGTCGCGACCGAGTGGGCGATCGACCTCGTCGCGCGCCTGCGCCGGGGCGACCGGCGCGTGCGGCGGCTCCTGGGCGCCGCCCGCGTCGTCGTCGTCCCCGTCGTCAACCCCGACGGCTTCCACGTCTCGCGCACCGCCGGCGGCGTCCTCGCCGCCAAGCGCAAGAACTGCCGCGTCGACGACGGGCGGCCGGCGACGGCCGCGGCCTGCGCCGACCCGGCCAACGCGGACCGCGGCGTCGACCTGAACCGCAACTACGGGGCGGCGTGGGGCGGCCCGGGCGCGAGCCCCGACCCGGCCGACCCGACCTACCGCGGCCCGTTCCCGTTCTCGGAGCCGGAGACCGCGAACATCCGCGCGCTCCTCACCGGGCGCCAGGTCACCGTCCTGCTGGCCGTCCACACGTACGGCGACGCGCTCCTGCACCCGCCCTCGGCGCTCGCCTCCCCGCCGCCGCCCGACGCCGCGCTGCTCGCCCGCGCCGGCGCCCGGATCGCCGCCCCCGCGGGCCTGCGCAGCACGACCGCGGCGGCGGCGGGGG
>JADGIB010000328.1 GCA_019683665.1 Solirubrobacteraceae bacterium | reverse complement strand
GCGCGCGCGCGAGCCTTCGCGCCGATGTCCGTCCCGGTCCCATCCGCCCGCCGCGTGCTCGCCACGCTGCTGTTCACCGACGTCGTCGGCTCGACCGAGCGCGCCGCCGCGCTCGGGGACGCGCGCTGGCACGCGCTGCTGAGCCGCCACGACGCCGCGCTGCGCCGCGCGCTCGCCGCCCACGGCGGCCGGCTCGTCAACCAGTTCGGCGACGGGGCGCTGGCGCTCCTGCCCGGCCCGTCGGAGGCGGTCGCCGCCGCCGAGCGGCTGCGCGACGGGATCACCCGCGACGGCCTGCAGGTCCGGGCCGGGGTCCACGCCGGCGAGTGCCTGCTCGTCGGCGGGGACGTCCGCGGCCTCGCCGTCCACGTCGCCGCCCGCATCGCCGCGCTCGCGGGCCCCGGGGAGGTCCTCGTCTCGCGCACGGTCGCCGACCTCCTGCTCGGGTCCGGCCGGCGGCTGGAGGACCGCGGCGAGCACGCGCTGCGCGGCGTCCCGGGCCGCTGGCGGCTGCACGCCGCCGTCGCCGCCGTCGAGGTCCCGCGGTTGTCCGCCGTCGCGTGAGCGGGCGGACTCGCGCCGTGCCGCGGGTCGACGTCCGGCTCCTCGGAGGCTTCGCCGTCGCGGTCGACGGGGTCGCGATCCGCCAGCGGGCCGGCCGCAGCGGCGCGCCGCCGACCTCGTGACGCTGCTCGCGCTCGAGCCCGGCCGCCGGCTCCCGCGCGACCGCGTCTCGACGCGCTCTGGCCGCACCCGGCCCCCGGAGGCGGCCGCGACCACGCCCACGACCCGCTCCGCCGGGAGCTGTTCGCCCGCGACCAGCGGGCGGGGCGAGCCCGGCGATGGGCCGGGCGACGGTCGAGGCGATGCGCGACAGCGACGTGCGGTCGCTGCCGGGCCGCGACCGCGCCCCGTCCCTGTGCGACGTCGAGCCGGTGCTCGACGAGGTCGAGCCGTTCCCGGAGCGGCTCGAGGCGGAGCCCGCAGGTGGGCGTCCGCCTCAGGCTGCGACCGGGGCCGCCGCGGGGGCCGGGACCGCGACGGCGGCGGGCCGGCGGGCGGCGACGATCCGGCGGGCCAGGTGGGCCGCGTCGGCCCCGACCCCGCCGATCATGTGCGACGTGCGCCGGTGCTGGAACGGCAGCCCGAGCGCGAGCAGCCCGCGCACCGGCGTGACGCCGCGGCGGTGGACGAGCTCGCCGTCGGGGCCGACGGCCGCCGCCGGCAGCCAGTCGCAGCGGCGCGCGAAGCCGGTCGCCCACAGGATCGTCCCGATCCCGGCGGCGGCCAGGTCGAGCGCGCACACCCCGGGCCCGAGCCGCAGCGGCGCCGGGCCGGGCGCGGCGTCGAACGCGAGGCTGCCCGCCTGCGCGTGCGCGCGCACCTGCTCGGCCTCGAAGCGGTGCAGCAGCCGGCGCATCCGCGCGTCGGCGTCGGCCGCGATCGCGGCGAGGTCGCCGCCGAAGCGGGCCCCGGCGCCGTCCCAGCCGACGAGCCGCCCGGCGAGCAGGACCCCGGCGCGCTCGAGCACCCCGAGGTCGAGGTCGCGGCCGCCCTCGGCGCCGCTCAGCACGAGGCTGGCCGCCCGCCGGGCGGCGACCGGGTCGCAGACCTCGTCGATCGTGCGGTCCAGCTCGCCGATGCGCCGCAGCCACGTCCACGCGTCGGCGCCGCGGTGGCGGCGGGCCATCCGCGCGTGGCGGCCGGCGGCGAGCACGACCTCGCGGCCCGCGCGCCGCAGCTCGAGCGCGAGCTGCTGGCCGGTCGGCCCGGCGCCGACGACGAGCACGCCGCCCGGCGGCAGCGCCTGCGGCGTCGTGTAGCCGGCCGCGTGGAGCTGGTGCACCGAGCCGGGCGCCCCGGCGGCGACGGCCGGCAGGCGCGGCACGTCGGCGGCGCCGGTGGCGACGACGACGTCGCGGGCCCGCCACGACCCCCGGTCGGTCGAGACGAGCAGGCCGCCGCGGTGGCCGGGGCGCACGTCGAGCACGCGCGTGCGCTCCTGCACCGGCGCGCGATGCGCCGCCGCGTAGGCCTCCAGGCGGCCGATGAGCGCGTCGCGGGTCAGGTACCCGTCCGGGTCGTCGAGCGGCGCGTCGCCCGGCAGGCGGTTCATCCAGTTCGGGGTCAGCAGCGTCAGCGACGGCCAGCGGTCGCGCCACCGCTGGGCGACGCGACCGCGCTCCAGCAGGACGTGGTCCACGCCGGCGGCGCTCAGCTCGCGGCTGAGCGCCAGACCGGCCTGGCCGGCGCCGACGATGACGGTGTCGACGCGGGACATGTCAGGGGGCCACCTGGATCCCCACGGGCACGCCGTTGGTGACCAAGTCGAACACGGCCGAGCGCTGCTGCGCCCGCGCGACGAGCGCGACGAGCGTCTCCTTCGGCGCGTCGCCCTCGACGCGGAACGTCACGCGGATGCGCTCGAACCCGTTGCGGTGCTCGTCCGACAGGCCGAGCGCGCCCTGCACGTCCATGTCGCCCTCGAGGACGGACTCGACGCGGGTCAGGCGCACGCCGCGCGCGGCGGCGATGTAGACGAGCGTCGTCGTCAGGCAGGCGGCCAGCGCGTGCAGCAGGTACTCGGCCGGGTTGGGCCCGGTGTCGGTGCCGAGCAGGATCGCCGGCTCGCCCGCGTCGACGGCGAACGCCTGCTCGCGCGACGTGTCCTCCCCGCCGGCGGCGTAGAAGTCCTTGATCGTCGAGCGGTTGTGGGAGCCGCCGAGCCACTCGTTGCGGGCCCGGAACGTGAACCTCGCCAGCTCCGGCTGCTGCTTGAGCAGGTCGAGCGTCCCGAACAGCTGCTCGGTGTCGACGCCGTTGCGGATCGTCTCGCGGACCGTCACGTCGGCCATGTGAGGCTCTTTTCGCGGGCGGGCGCCCCGGGGCGCCCGCCGTCGGGTGGTGGTGACGGCGGGGACCCTCGCCGACCGCCCTTCCCGGATCCTTCCAGGCCTCGCCGAGCGGTGAGGGAACCCTTCCCCGCGGGGGCCGGCTGAGGGAGGATCGGCGCATGGAGGTGGAGGTGCGGCTGCTGGGGCGCTTCGAGGTGCGCGTCGACGGGCGCGTGCTCGGCCCCGACGCGTTCGGCCAGCGCCGCGCCGCCGACCTCGTGAAGCTGCTCGCCCTCGCCCACGGTCACCGGCTCGCCCGCGACGAGGTCGTCGAGCGGCTGTGGCCGCACCTCGCCCCCGACGCCGGCGTCGCGAACCTCCACAAGGCCGCCCACTACGCGCGCCGCGCGCTCGGCGCCCGCGACGCGGTCGTCCTGCGCCAGGGGATGGTCGAGCTGGCGCCGGGCGGCACCGTCCGCACCGACGTCGAGCGCTTCGAGGCCGGCGACGAGGACGCCTACGGCGGGGAGCTGCTGCCCGACGACCGCTACGAGCCGTGGGCCGCCGCCGAGGGCGACCGGGGCGCGGCCGTCGTCCACCTGCGGCGCGCCGCCGAGGGCTACGCGGCGGCCGGCCAGCGGCTGCGGGCCGGCCAGGCGGCGGCGCGGCTGGCCCAGATCGACGGCGCCGCGGCGGCCCCGGCCTAGACGTGCGAGCGGCCCGGGCCCCCGGGCCCCCCCCCCCGCCCCCCCCCCCAGGAGGGTGGGGGGGGCGGGGGCGGGCG
>JADGIB010000327.1 GCA_019683665.1 Solirubrobacteraceae bacterium | reverse complement strand
AAGAGAGAGGCGGCGGCGCCCGCGGGGGGCGGGGGGGGGGCGGGGGCGGCGTCCGCGCCGCCGCGGCGGACGTGGAGCGAGAAGCCGTCGGTGTCGAGCCGCAGCTCCTCGAGCCTGCCGTCGTCGATGATGCGCAGGATCTCGCGAACGTCGTCGTCGGTGAGCGCCATGCGGAACCTCTCGTCGTGGGCGCGCCGCACCGGGCGGCGCCGCCGGCGATGTCAGGAAGACGTATACACGAGGACGCGCGCGGACGACCCTCCGACCGCCCAGGCCCGCTCAGCCTCTAGACTGACGGACTCCTCCCCGGAGAGGTGGCCGAGTGGCTGAAGGCACTCGCCTGCTAAGCGAGTATGGGGCGACAAGCTCCATCGCGGGTTCGAATCCCGCCCTCTCCGCTGGTCCGCCCGCGCGACGGCCTCGCCGGCGGCGGGTGGCTACACTGGACCCCCTGCGCCCGTAGCTCAGCTGGATAGAGCGTCGGTCTACGGAACCGAAGGTCAGAGGTTCGAATCCTCTCGGGCGCGCTTCCCCGAGCCCCGGCCCCGCCGGGGCTTCGTCGTTTCCGGGCCGGACCCCGCCGCGCTCGCCCGCGAGTGGCGAATCGCATCCACCCCCTGGATCGAAGTCGCCACTCGCGCGCTGGGCGCGCGGCCGGGCACGCGACGGGTCAGGCGCCGTGGCGGGTGAGCGGCAGCGGGCCGGAGGCGGTCGGCTGCTCGACCGGGAGGCCCTGGAGGCGGCGGCTGAACGCGCGCGCGACCCGGCGGGCGTGGGCCTTGGCCAGCTCGGCGCGCTCGCCGGCGAACAGCTCGTCGACGGTCGCGCACCAGAGCACGACCCAGCGGTCGAAGTGGCCGGGCGACATCGGCGACTTCAGGTGCAGGCGCGCGTGCGGGGCGAACGCGCCGCCGGCGTAGCTGCGCGCGCCCAGGAGGATCGTCTCCCAGAACGAGGTGATGACCGGGACGTGCGCCTCGAGGTCGAGCTTCGCGACGTCGGTGAACAGGTAGCCGATGTGCGGGTCGGTCATCGCGCGCCCGTAGAAGGCGCGCACGAGCCGCTCGCAGTCCTCGCGGCTCTCGATGTCGCGCCGGTCGCCCATGCCCCACAGCCTAGGCGTCCGCGGCGCCCCCCCCCGCCCCCCCCCCGGGGCGGCCCGCCGGGGGCGCCGGGCGCCCACCCCCCCCCGCCCCGGCGGCGGGGGGGCCCCGCGGGCCGCGCGGGGGGGGCGCGCGGGCCTCAGACGACCTCGCGCAGGCGGCCGGTCTCGACCTCGTAGACGAAGCCGCGGACCGAGTCCTTGTGCGGGATGAACGGGCTCGCCTTCACCCGCGCCAGCGACTGGCGGACGTCCTCCTCGACGTCGGGGAACGCCTCCGCCGCCCACTCCGGCTTGATCCCGGTCTCGTCCTGGATCTGGCGGCGGAACTCGTCGTCGGTGAACGTGAGCATCCCGCAGTCGGTGTGGTGGATGAGGATGATCTCGCGGGTGCCGAGCAGCCGCTGCGAGATCGCCAGCGAGCGGATCTCGTCGTCGGTGATCACGCCGCCCGCGTTGCGGATGACGTGGGCGTCGCCCTCCTGGAGCCCGAGCAGCCCGTACGGGTTCAGGCGCGCGTCCATGCAGGCGACGATCGCGACGTGCTTGCCGGGCGGCATCGGGAGGTCGCCCTTGTCGAAGCTCGCCGCGTACGCCTCGGCGTTCTTCAGCAGCTCGTCGGTGACGGACATCGGACCCCTATTCACGTAGAAGTTGACTGGATTTCAGGAATTTACCAGCCGGCCCTCGGCGAGCGCGCCGGCGGGCGACAGCTCGTCGCGCTCGGCCAGCACCCGCCGGCGCAGGACGCCGGTGACCGGGTCGATCTCGTAGGCGCCCATCGACCGCAGCGGCGGCGAGTACGCGTGGATCGTCACCGCCGGCCCGGAGCCGGCGTGGCGGACCCGGTGGATGTCGTGGGGGCCGACGTCGAGGACGTCCCCCTCCCCCAGGACGCGCCCGATCGGCACGCCGCCGACCGTGAAGCGGTCCTCGCGCACGACGCCCTCGACGACCGCGATCGCGGCCGCCGACCCGTCGTGGTCGTGGAAGCCGGTGTCGTGGCCGGGCGACCAGCACAGCAGCCACACGGTCGCGTCCTCGCCGTCGTGGAGGAGGTGGAACGTCCGGCGGCCGGGGTCGTGCTCGACGTGCGGGGCCCAGCGCGCGGGGTCGTCGGCGAACGCCCGCGCGAGGGCGATGAGCGCGTCGCGGTCCAGGGCGGTCATGCGAGCACCAGGGTCCGGCCCAGCAGGCGGGCCGGGTTGTCGACGGCGAACGCCTCCAGCCGCGCCCCGAGCCCGGCGGCGCCCGGGCCGTCGGCGTACGGGCGGTCCGACCCGTGCACGAGCTGGGCGGGGCCGACGACGGCCGACATCGCCCCGATCGCGACGCGGCCGTAGCTGGAGGTGTCGAAGAACGTGCGCGGGTCGGTCACCGCGTCGGCCTGCCCGCCGCGCGCCCGCAGCCGCTCGACGTGAAGCGGGGCCAGCCCGGCGAGGCCGGCGAAGACGACGCGCAGGCGCGGGTGGGCGGCGCGGCCGTGGGCGGCGAACGCCAGCCAGGCCGCGGCCTGCTCGGCCACGTAGGTCGCCGACGGCGCCCACCACGGCGGCAGCGCGGCGCCCGGCCCGCGCGGCGCCCACGGCGCCGGCCCCGGGTGGACGAGCAGCGGCGCGCCGCGCGCCTCCAGGCGCGCCAGCAGCGGGCCGATCCGCTCCAGCGCGTCCGGGGTGCCGAGCGCCCCGGCCGGGAGGGCGATCCCGACCGCGCCGCGGTCGAGCGGCTCGTCGACGTCCTCGGGACCCGCGCCGTCGAGCGCGACGGCGCCCCACACGTCGAACGGGTCGCCGAGCGCGAGCGCCCCGGCGTGGTAGGCCTCGACCAGCGGCGCCGCCTCGTCGCGCGGGAGCGCCTCGATCCCGATCGGGCACGACGGCGCGACGATCGCCCGGTCGAGCCCGTCGGCGCGGACCTGCCGGGCCCGCGCGGCGACGTCGTCGATCGCGATCTCGACCGCCGGCTCGCCGGCGGGCTCGAGCAGCCGGCGGCCCTCCCGGGCGCGCACCCTCGGCGGCTCCGACCGCCGCGCCAGGGCGGCGACGAGCGGCTCGGTCCAGACGTGCTGGTGGACATCGGTGACGGTCACGAGGCGAGCTCCAGGGCGAAAGGTGTGGAAGCCGACCGGATTTCGACCACTTTACCACTTTCCCCACCGATCCTGTGTAGAATCGGGCGTGCCGTCGCCTGACCCACGGCGGCACCACCTGCCGGCGGCCTTCCTCTCCTCCCCCCGGCGGGCGACGTCGCACCGGCGCCGGGCCGGCCCGCGCGGCCGCCCGGCGCCGGGCTTCGCCGCGACGCGCTAGGACGCCCGGGCCGCCGGCCCGAGGCGCAGCCGCTGCCGCAGCGCCGCGCGCCGCGCCCGCGTCGCCTCGGTGTCGCCCCGGGCGAGCGCGAGGACCTCGGTGGCGAGGTCGACGAGCTCGTCGTGGGCGCGCCGCGCGAGCTGCGCCGACCGGGCCGCCGACTCGGGCCGCGCCGCCTGCGCGAGCGCGCCGGCGATCGCCGCGTCGAGCTGCGCGAGGCC
>JADGIB010000326.1 GCA_019683665.1 Solirubrobacteraceae bacterium | reverse complement strand
GCCCGGCCCCGGGGAGCCGATGCGCGCCGGCCACGTCCTCGCCGCGCTGGCCGAGCGGCTGCCGGCCGACGCGATCGTCATCGAGGAGTCGCCCTCCAGCCGCCCGGAGCTCGAGCGCCGGCTGCCGGCCCGCACGCCGCTCGGCTTCGTCAGCGCGGCGATGGGCGGCCTCGGCTTCGCCGTCCCGGCCACCGCCGGGCTGCGGTTGGCCTGCCCGGACCGGCCGGTCGTCGCGATCGTCGGCGACGGCGCCTCGCTCTACCAGATCCAGGCGATGTGGAGCGCGGCCCGCTACGGCGCGGGCGCGCTGTGGATCGTCCTCGCCAACGGCCGCTACGCGGTCATGGACCGGCTCGCCGAGCGGGCCGAGCAGCCGGCGCCGTGGCCGGCCTTCGAGGAGGTCGACGTCGCCGCGATCACGCGCGGGTTCGGCTGCCCGGCGCAGCGGATCTCCGACCACGGCGAGCTGCTCGCGGTCCTCGACGAGGTCGTGCCGACGCTCGCGCAGCGGACCGAGCCGCTGCTGCTCGCCGTCGACATCGAGCCGGACCCGACGTTCGGCTGACCTAGCGCGGGCGCGGCCCGGTGCGGTCGCGCCGACGCTCGAAGCGCCCGCCGGCGCCGTCCTCGGCGCGCCGGCCCGCCTCGGCCTCGGCGGCCTGCGCCTCGGCCGCCTCGCGGCCGGGGTGGTCGGGCGGCAGGTCGTGCGGGCTGATCTCGTCGTGGACCTCCGGCGTGTCGCCGGTCGGCCGCTCGTCGTCGGGCGTGAGGTGCGCGGAGGGGATCGCCCAGTCCTCGTGGTCGCTCAGCGCCCGGCCCGGGTCGCCGCCGTGGCGGCGCAGGTGGACGCGGGTGAGGATGCGCTCGAGGGCGGCGTAGCCGATGACCAGGGCGAGCAGGATCGCGCCCGGGATCGCGTACGCCGGGTCCCCGGCGATGAGGGCGGTCGCGCAGTAGACGACGAGGAAGCCGGCGACGACGAGGAGCATCCAACGGGCCATGGCCCCGTCTACCCCGCTTGCCACCGGGGCACGCGTCTGTCACAATCTCAGTCAGTTCGACTGAGATCTTTTTACGAAGGGCACATGAATCCAGATCGTTTCACCATCAAGTCCCAGGAGGCCATCGCGGCCGCGGGGCAGCTGGCCGAGCGGCGGCGCAACCCGCAGGTCACGCCCGAGCACCTGCTCGTGGTCCTCCTGGAGCAGGACGGCGGCATCGTCCCGCCGGTCCTGCGCAAGCTCGGCGTCTCGCCGGACGCCGTCCGCCGCGAGGTGCAGCCCGCGCTCGACGCGCTGCCGACGATCGCCTCGGGCGGCGAGGCGGCCGGCCCGTCGTCGGAGCTCGTCGCCGTGCTCCGCGCGGCCGAGCACGAGATGCGCGAGCTCGGGGACGAGTACGTCTCCGCCGAGCACCTCCTCCTGTCGCTCGCCGGCCACAACTCGAGGGCCGGCGAGGCGCTGCGCGCGCTCGGCGCCACGAAGGCCGCGCTGACCGAGGCGCTCGCCCAGGTCCGCGGCGCGCACCGCGTCACCGACCAGAACCCCGAGGACAAGTACCAGGCGCTGGAGAAGTTCGGCGTCGACCTCACCGAGCGCGCCGAGCAGGGCCGGCTCGACCCGGTCATCGGCCGCGACGAGGAGATCCGCCGCGTCATCCAGGTCCTGAGCCGGCGCACGAAGAACAACCCGGTGCTCATCGGCGAGCCCGGCGTCGGCAAGACCGCGATCGTCGAGGGCCTGGCCCAGCGCATCGTCTCCGGCGACGTGCCCGAGTCGCTGCGCGACCGGCGCGTCATCGCGCTCGACATCGGCGCGCTGCTGGCCGGCTCGAAGTACCGCGGCGAGTTCGAGGAGCGCCTGAAGGCCGTCCTGAACGAGATCAAGGAGGCCGGCGGCAACGTCATCCTCTTCATGGACGAGCTGCACACGATCGTCGGCGCCGGCGCCGCGGAGGGCGCGGTCGACGCCGCCAACCTCCTGAAGCCGATGCTCGCGCGCGGCGAGCTGCGCGCGGTCGGCGCCACGACGCTCGACGAGTACCGCAAGCACATCGAGAAGGACGCCGCGCTCGAGCGCCGCTTCCAGCCGGTGATCGTCGGCGAGCCGACGGTCGAGGACACGATCGCGATCCTGCGCGGCCTCAAGGAGCGCTACGAGGTCCACCACGGCGTGCGCATCCAGGACAGCGCGCTCATCTCGGCGGCGACGCTGAGTCACCGCTACATCGCCGACCGCTTCCTGCCCGACAAGGCGATCGACCTCGTCGACGAGGCCGCGTCGCGGCTGCGCATCGAGATCGACTCGCTGCCCGAGGAGATCGACGTCCTCGACCGGCGGATCATGCAGCTGGAGATCGAGCTGACGTCGCTGGAGAAGGAGAAGGACGAGGCGTCGGCCGAGCGGCGCGAGGCGATCGAGCGCGAGCTCAGCGACCTGCGCGAGCGCTCCGACGCGATGAAGGCCGAGTGGCAGGCCGAGAAGGACGCGATCAAGGGCCTCAGCGAGGCCAAGGAGCAGCTCGAGCAGGCGCGCGTCGAGCTCGAGCGCGCCCAGCGCGAGGGCGACCTCAGCCGGGCCGCCGAGCTGCGCTACGGCGTCATCCCCGAGCTGGAGAAGAAGGTCGCCGAGGGCGAGGCCCGCGAGGGCGAGTCGCGCGAGACGAAGTTCCTGCAGGAGGAGGTCACCTCCGAGGACGTCGCCGAGGTCGTCGCCCGCTGGACCGGCATCCCGGTCGCGCGCCTCATGGAGGGCGAGGTCGAGAAGCTCGTCCACATGGAGGAGCGCCTGCACCGCCGCGTCGTCGGCCAGGACGAGGCCGTGCGCGCCGTCTCCGACGCGCTGCGCCGCTCGCGGGCGGGGCTGTCGGACCCGAGCCGCCCGATCGGCACGTTCCTGTTCCTCGGCCCGACCGGCGTCGGCAAGACCGAGCTGGCCCGCGCGCTGGCCGAGTTCATGTTCGACTCCGAGCAGGCGATGGTCCGCATCGACATGTCGGAGTACATGGAGAAGCACGCGGTCTCGCGGCTCGTCGGCGCGCCCCCGGGCTACGTCGGCTACGAGGAGGGCGGCCAGCTCACCGAGGCGGTCCGCCGCCGGCCCTACAGCGTCGTGCTGCTCGACGAGATCGAGAAGGCGCACCCCGACGTCTTCAACATCCTCCTGCAGCTGATGGACGACGGCCGGCTGACCGACGGCCAGGGCCGCACGGTCGACTTCAAGAACGTCGTGCTCATCATGACGAGCAACATCCCGGGCGGCCGGGCCGGCGCGGAGGCGCACTTCAAGCCGGAGTTCATCAACCGCCTGGACGACATCGTCGAGTTCCAGCCGCTGGACCGCTCGCAGATCGGCGAGATCGTCGCGCTGCAGACCTCGAAGGTCATCGAGCGCCTGGCCCAGCGCGGCGTGACGCTGTCGCTGACCGACGAGGCCCGCACGCTCCTGGGCAACCTGGGCTACGACCCGACGTACGGGGCGCGGCCGCTGAAGCGGGTGATCCAGAAGCAGCTCGTCGACAAGCTGGCGATGGCGCTGCTGCAGGGCGAGTACGGCGAGGGCGACGCGGTCGTCGCCGACGCCGCGGAGGGCGAGATCGTCTTCAAGAAGGGCGTCGTCCCCGTCGGCGAGCCGGCGGTGACGCTCTAGC
>JADGIB010000325.1 GCA_019683665.1 Solirubrobacteraceae bacterium | reverse complement strand
CCCCAGGACGCCCCCGCCCCCGCCGCCGGCGGGTTCCCGGAGGGGTTCCGCTTCGGGGTGGCGACCGCGGCCTACCAGATCGAGGGCGCCGTGAACGAGGACGGGCGCGGCGAGTCGATCTGGGACCGCTTCTCGCACACGCCGGGCAACGTCGCGCGCGGCGAGACCGGCGACGTGGCCTGCGACCACTACCACCGCTGGGCCGAGGACCTGGACCTGATGGCGGCGCTGAACGTCGAGAGCTACCGCTTCTCGATCGCCTGGCCGCGGATCCAGCCGACCGGCGCCGGGCCGGTGAACCCGAAGGGGGTCGCCTTCTACCGGCGCCTCGTCGAGGGGATGCTCGACCGCGGGATCGAGCCGATCGCGACGCTCTACCACTGGGACCTGCCGCAGGGGCTGCAGGACCGCGGCGGCTGGGGCGCGCGCGACACCGCCGAGCGCTTCGCCGAGTACGCGTCCCTCGTCGCCGACGCGCTCGGGGACCTCGTCGACCGCTGGATCACGATGAACGAGCCGTGGGTCGTCGCGTTCCTCGGGCACGTCGAGGGGCGCAAGGCGCCGGGCGTGCGCCACTGGCCGACCGCGCTGCGCGCCTCCCACCACGTCCTCCTCGCCCACGGGCTCGCCGCCCAGGCGCTGCCGGCCGACGCGCACGTCGGGCTGGCGCTGAACCTGTCGCCGGTCCGCGGCGACGACGCCGCCGTGCGCCAGGACGGCTACCTGAACCGCTGGTTCCTGGACCCGGTCCTGCGCGGCGCCTACCCGGAGGACATGCTCGGCCTCTACGAGGGCGTGTTCGGGCCGCTGGACGCGATCCGCGACGGGGACCTGGAGACGATCTCGCGGCGCGTCGACTTCCTCGGCGTCAACTACTACAACCCGATGCGGGTCCGCACGAACGCGGGCGACCTGCCGCTGCAGCTCGAGCTGCTGCCCGGCGAGGGCGAGGTGACCGGGATGGGCTGGGAGGTCGACCCGGACGGGCTCGTCGAGGTGCTCGTGCGGATCCGCCGCGAGTACCGGGACCTGCCGATCTACATCACCGAGAACGGCGCGGCCTACCCGGACGCTGACCCGGTCGACGACCCGGAGCGGACCGCCTACCTCGCCGGCCACCTCGACGCGGTCCGCCGCGCCGTGGCCGAGGGGGTCGACGTCCAGCGCTACTGCGTCTGGTCGCTGCTGGACAACTTCGAGTGGGAGCACGGCTACGACCAGCGCTTCGGGATCGTCCACGTCGACTTCGAGACGCAGGCGCGCACGCCGAAGCGCAGCGCGCTCTGGTACCGCGACGAGATCGCGCGCGTGCGCGGGAAGTGAGGTGACCGTCCGATGGCCGAGGTCGCGTTCGACGGGGTGACGAAGGTGTTCGGCGACGGGACGACCGCCGTCGACCGCCTGACGCTCGACGTCCCCGACGGCGAGTTCCTGATCCTGGTCGGCCCGTCCGGGTCGGGGAAGTCGACGGCGCTGCGGATGCTCGCCGGGCTGGAGGAGATCAGCGCCGGCCAGGTGCGCATCGGCGACCGCGTCGTCAACGACGTGCCGCCCAAGGACCGCGACATCGCGATGGTGTTCCAGAGCTACGCGCTCTACCCGCACATGACGGTCGAGCGGAACATGGGCTTCGCGCTGCGGATGCGCGGCGAGCCGCGCGCGACGATCGCCGACCGCGTCGGCGCCGTCGCCCGCAAGCTCGGGATCGGCGACCTGCTCGAGCGCCGGCCGCGGGCGCTGTCGGGCGGCCAGCGCCAGCGCGTCGCGCTCGGGCGCGCGATCGTCCGCCAGCCGTCGGCGTTCCTCATGGACGAGCCGCTCAGCAACCTCGACGCGAAGCTGCGCGTCGAGATGCGCGCCTACATCGCGCGCCTGCACGCCGAGCTGGGCTCGACGATCGTCTACGTCACCCACGACCAGGTCGAGGCGATGACGATGGGCGACCGGGTCGCGGTGCTGCGCGACGGGCGCCTGGAGCAGGTCGGCGTGCCGCAGGTCCTCTACGACCGGCCCGACAACCTGTTCGTCGCGTCGTTCATCGGCTCGCCGGCGATGAACCTCGTGCGCGGCCGGCTCGTCCGCGGCGACGGCGGCGCCGCCGTGCAACTCGGCAGCCACCGGCTGCGGGTCCCCGACCGGGTCCTCGACGCCCGCCACGGCCTCGACGGCCGCCTCGGGCGCGAGGTCGTCGTCGGGATCCGCCCGGAGGCGTTCGAGCGGGCCGACGGCGCCGACCCCGAGGAGGTCCTCGAGCTGCCGGTGCTGCTGACCGAGTCGATGGGCTCGGACCTCATGGTCCACGCGAAGCTCGACACCCCGCCGGTCATCACCCACGCCGCGCGGGAGACGGCCGACGAGATCGGCACCGCCGACCCGGCGCTCGCGCCCGAGCACAGCGGCTACTCGTCGGTGACCGCCCGCCTGGCCCCGGACGCCGATGCCGTCGCGGGCCGGCCGGTGCGCCTCACCGTCGACGTCGACCGCCTCCACTTCTTCGACCCCGACACCGAGCTCGCCATCCGCTGACCCCCGGCCGTCGCGGTCGTTGTCGGCTCGTGGTCGCTCGGCGACCGCCGGGCGACAACGGTCGCGCGGCGGGCCGGCTACGCCTCGCTGACCGCGGGCCGCCGGGCCGGCCGCACCCGGGGGCGCGTGGCCGCGGCGACCGCGTCGCAGTAGACCTCCCACGTCGCCCGCGCCGCGTCGGCCCACGTCCACGCCGGGGGCGGCGGCGCCGGCCGGGTCGCCCGCTCGGCGGCGGCGACGAGGGCGGCGACGTCGCCGACGGGCACGAACGTCGCGCGGCCGTCGAGGACCTCGCGCAGGGCGGGGACGTCGCTGGCCACCACCGGCGTGCCGCAGGCGAGCGCCTCGATCGCCGGCAGCCCGAACCCCTCGTCGTCGGACGGGAAGACGAGCGCCCGCGCCCCGGTGTACAGCGCGGCGAGGTCGTCGTCGGGGACGTGGCCGGTGAGGAGGACGCCGGGCAGCTCCTCGGCCCAGCGGCTCGTCGCGCCGACGAGCACGAGCGGCAGCGAGCGCGCGGCGTGGGCGAGCTCGGCGATCCGCTTGCGCGGCTCCGGGTGCGCCATCCGCCCGACCCACAGCAGGTAGTCCTCCGGCAGCCCGTAGCGCTCGCGCGTGCGGCGGACCGTCTCCGGCGGGCGCGTGTGGAGGGCGGGCGCGACGGCCTCGGGGATGACGACGACGCGGTCGTCGGGGAGGCGCAGGTAGGCGACGGTGTCGGCGGCGACCGCCTGCGTCGGCACGATCACCCGCGTCACGCGCTCGGCCGCCAGCGAGCGCAGCCGGACGCGCACGCCGGCCCGCATCCGCTCGCCCTGGCGCTTGAGGCGGTGGACGTCGTGGACGGTGACGACGGTCGGGCCGTGCGGGCGCAGCGGCGCGCAGTCCAGGCACGGCGCGTGGAGGACGTCCACCCGCCGCGGCCGGTGGGTGAGGACGATCTCGGCCCCCTCGGGCGCATCCGCCTCGAGCGCCTCGAGCAGGCACTGCGCGTACCGTCCGACCCCGCCGCCCTCGGCGGCGGGACGGGAGTCGAAGGCCACCCTCACAGTGCGCGACTGTACTTCGCCGTTCATGCTCAGGGGGTTCTGAGCGACGCGGGTCGCGAAACCGCCTCGCGAGCGG
>JADGIB010000324.1 GCA_019683665.1 Solirubrobacteraceae bacterium | reverse complement strand
GGGGCGGGGGGTTGGCCCCCGGCCCCGGGCCGCGCGCCCGGCCCCCACCCCCGGGGGGGGCGGGGGCGCCGCTGACGATCGCCCAGGTCACCCCGTACACGTGGGAGTCCGGGCACGAGATCAACCGGATGGTCGCCCGGGTCTCCGACGAGCTCGCGGCCCGCGGCCATCGCGTCCTCGTCGTGGCGCCGTCCGGCGACCACGCCGCGGTCCGGGCCACCCGCGCGGCGATCCGCGCCGCCCGCGACCGCCCCGAGTCGCTGTTCGCCGACGGCGCGCCGCGCGTGCTCGCCGTCGGGGAGGGCCTGCCGGCCGGGTCGCGCCGCGCCGCGCTGCCGATCGACGTGTCGCGCACCGTCGACGCGCTCCACGCGGAGGTCGCGCTCGACCTCTGCCACGTCCACGACCCGTTCGCGCCGACCGTCGCCTCGGCCGCGCTGCGGGCCTCGCGCTCGCTGAACGTCGGCACGTTCCACCTGCCGACCGAGCGGATCCTCTCCACCCAGGTGGCGCGCAAGCTCGTCGAGCGGATCTTCGGCCGCCTCGACGCGCGCACCACTCCGTTCCCGACGACCGCGCGGCTCATGGAGCGCTGGTTCCCGGGCGACTACCGCGTGATCGCCCCCGGCGCCGACCCGATCGAGCACGCGCCGCGCGACCCGTCCGCCCCGCTGCGGATCGCGTTCGTCGACGTCGAGGAGCGCCCGGCGCTGCGCGCGTTCCTGCGCGCGCTGCGCGTCCTGCCGCTCGACCTGCCGTGGGAGGCGACGGTCCTCACCGCCCGCGGCGCCTCGTCGTCGACGCCGCTGCGCGCCGCCGTCCGCGCCCGCGTCCGCTTCGCCGGCCCCGACGAGCTCGACGAGGCGGCGCTGCTGGCCGCCAGCGACGTGCTCGTCGCCGCGTCGACCGGGGACGCGCCCGTGCCGGGGCTGCTGCTGCGCGCCCGCGCCGCCGGCGCGATCCCGATCGCCAGCCGCCTGCCGGTCTACGAGGACGTCCTCGACGACGGCGGCCTGCTCTTCGAGCCGCGCGACACCGAGACGCTCGCCGCCCAGCTCGGGCGGCTCGCCTCCGACCCGCAGATGCGCGCCCGGCTGGCCGCCGCGGCGCCGCCGCGCCCGCCCGCCGCCGTCGTCGACGAGCTCGAGTCCGTCTACGAGGCGCTGCTGGCCCGCCGCCACGACCAGCGCGGCGACCCGGCGCTGCGCGCCCGCCTGCGCCGCCGGCGGCTCATCGACGTCGACCTGCACATGCACACCGACCACTCCGGCGACTGCGCCACCCCGGTCGAGGTGCTGCTCGACACCGCGCGCCGCCAGGGCCTCGGCGCGATCGCCGTCACCGACCACAACGAGATCTCCGGGGCGCTGGAGGCGCAGGCGAAGGCCGAGCGCTTCGGGGTGAAGGTGATCGTCGGCGAGGAGGTCAAGACGGCCAGCCAGGGCGAGGTCATCGGCCTGTTCATCCAGGAGCGGATCCCGCGCGGGATGACGCTGCAGGAGACGGTCGCCGAGATCAAGCGCCAGGGCGGGCTCGTCTACGTCCCGCACCCGTTCGACCGCATGCACGCGGTGCCCGACTACGAGAACCTCCTGGCGATCATCGACGACATCGACGCGATCGAGGTCTTCAACCCGCGCGTGGCGATCGGCGCCTTCAACGAGGAGGCCGAGCGCTTCGCCGCGAAGTACCGGATCGTCGCCGGGGCCGGGTCGGACTCGCACGTCGCCCAGGGCCTCGGCTCGGTGCGGATCCGGATGCGCGACTTCGACGGGCCCGAGGAGTTCCTCGAGTCCCTCCGCGACGCCGACATCGTGCGCCGCCCGACCTCCCTCCTCTACGTCCAGGCGCTGAAGTTCCTGGAGACGAAGGCCACCCCGCCGGCGGCGCGCGCGGCGCGCCGGGCGCGGCGGGTGGCGCGCGCGACGCGCAAGTCGTGATGCAGGCGCAGGGACCACAGGGCACGCCGGTGAATGAGAGCGGCGACGCCATGCGGGCCACTGACGACGAGATCGCCGAGAAGTACCTGGAGCGCGCCATCCGCGAGCTGAACGCGCTGACCCGCGAGCTCCAGGCCTGTCCCCACTGCCCCCGCGGGAGCCTCATGCCGGTCCTGGGCTCGGGCCATCCGCAGGCCGACGTCATGCTCCTCAAGCACACGCCGGTCCCGTCCGAGATCGAGGAGGGCGTCGCGTTCTACGGCCGCGCCGGGACCGCGCTCATGAAGTCGCTGAAGCGGCTGGCGATCGACCCGCTGGCCGTGTACGGGACGCTGTGCGTGAAGTGCCCGGTCGGCGACCCGGCGCTGGCGGAGCCGGCGTGCGTGGCGCGCATCGTCGAGGAGATCGCGATCGTCCAGCCGAAGATCGTCGTCGTCATGGGCGCCGACGCGCTGGCGACGCTGAACGAGGTCGGCGTCCCGCTCGCCCGCGAGCTGGAGCCGGCGCTCGGGGCGATCCAGCCGTTCACCCCGTCGATCGAGGCGCTCTACGTGCCGAACATCGACGCGTCGCTCGACGAGGAGGCGGCCAAGCGGACGTTCTGGCGCGCGTTCCGCGTGCTCGGCGACTGGTGGGCCGACCTCCCGCCGTACTGAGCGTCGTCGCGGTACGGTGTCGGCATGGAACTCGAGGAGCGCGAGGGCATCGAGCGCGTCGGCGATCGGTGCGAGGAGTGCGGCGCGAAGCTGACCGCCGCGGAGCTGCGGGCGGTGCTCGAGAGCGGCGGCCCGGCGCTGTGCACCGTGCACGCGTCCGAGGTCGTGCCGCTGGACGCCCTCGACGACGAGCCGCTCGACTGAGCCCGGGCGGCGGTCAGCCGCCGACGAGCACGATCTTGCCGAGCTTGCCGCCGCGCGTGAAGCGGTCGTAGGCTGCGGCCGCGTCCGCGAGCGCGAACGTCTGCGCGACCGGCACCCGCACGCGGCCGGCCGCGAGCGCGGGCAGCACCTCGCGCTCGACGGCGCGGGCGGCCTGCGCCTTCTCCTCGAGCGGGCGGGCCCGCAGCGTCGAGCCGCGCAGCGTCGCCCGCTTCCCCATGAGCGCGAGGAGGTTGAGCTCGGCCTTGACGCCGGCGCCGACGCCGATGACGACGATCCGCCCGCCGGTGGCGAGCGCGTCGACGTTCGCGGCCAGGTTCGGGGCGCCGACGAGCTCGAGCACGACGTCGAACGGGCCGTGCTCCCGGAAGCCGTCGGGGTCGAGGACGGCCTCGGCGCCGAGCGCGGCGACCGCGTCGCGGGCGGCGGGGTTGCGGACGGTGGCGGTGACGCGCGCGCCGGCGAGCGCGCCGAGCTGGACGGCGGCGGTGCCGACGCCGCCGGCGGCGCCGTGGACGAGCAGCCGCTCGCCGGGCCGCAGGCCGCCCTGGGCGAAGAGCGCGTCGTGGGCGGTCGTGAAGACCTCGGGGAAGCCGCCCGCGGCCGCCCAGTCGAGGCCGTCGGGGACGGGCATGAGCTGGCGTTCGTGGACGACGGCCAGCTCGGCCTGCCCGCCGCCGCCGACGATCGCCATGACGCGGTCGCCCTCGGCGAAGCGGGTCGCGCCCGGTCCGAGGCCGGCGACCTCGCCGGCGAGCTCGAGGCCGGGGATGTCGGGCGGCGAGCCGGGGGGGGGGGGGGGGGGGGGGGGGGGCGGGGGGGGTTTGGCGCCCGGGTGTGT
>JADGIB010000323.1 GCA_019683665.1 Solirubrobacteraceae bacterium | reverse complement strand
CTCCCATGCAGGCCCAGCCCGCCCCCACGATCGTCGGCCCGCGCGACGGCAAGGCCGGCAGCCTCGGCTCGATCGGCGTCCGCTTCCTGCTCGACGCCGGGACGACGCACGACGGCGGCTTCGCGCTCGTCGAGCACCGGATGCCGCCCCGCCGCCTGGCGGCGCCGCTGCACCGCCACAGCCGCGAGGACGAGTACTCGTTCGTCCTCGAGGGGCGGATGGGCGCGCTGCTGGGCGACGCGGTCGTCGAGGCCGGGGCCGGCGACCTCGTCGTCAAGCCGCGCGGCCAGTGGCACACGTTCTGGAACGCCGGCGACGCGCCGTGCCGGGTCCTCGAGATCATCGCGCCCGGCGGCTTCGAGGGCTTGTTCGCCGCGCTCGTCGACGGGGCGGGCGACGCCCCGCCGCAGCCCGAGCAGGTCGCCGCGCTCGCCGCCCGCTACGGCGTCGAGTTCGACTTCGCCTCGGTCCCCGGGCTGTGCGAGCGCTTCGGGGTGACGCTCGGGGCGGGCTAGCCTGCGGCGCTCGTGATCCCGGAGCGCTTCGACATCACGCCCTGGAACATCGATCCCGCGCTGCGCTACGCGATGGTGATCGACCAGCTGCGCGACATCTGGCGCGACGACCTGCGGATCGCCGAGATCGGCTCCGGGGCGGCCGGGATCACCGAGTTCCTCGACCACCCGGTCACCGGGGTCGACAGCGCGTTCGAGCGCACCGACGACAAGGCGAACCCGCGGCTGGAGCGGGTCGAGGGGACGGCGACCGACCTGCCGTTCCCCGACGCCGCCTACGACGTCGTCCTCAGCCTGGAGATGATGGAGCACCTCCCGGCCGAGGTCCGCGAGCCGGCGCTGCGCGAGATGCTGCGCGTCCTGCGCCCGGGCGGGCGGCTCGTCGTCACGTTCCCGGCCGGCCGGACCGCGGAGCGGCTCGACGCGTGGCTGAACGCGGCCTACCGCCGCCGCCACGGCCGCGACCACCCGTGGGCGGTCGAGCACCTCGAGAACGGGCTGCCGGAGGCCGAGCCGATCGCCCGGCTGGCCGCCTCGCTCGGCCCCCGCCGGGTCGTCCTGCGCCGCCACGCGTGGGCGCCGGCGTGGAAGCTCCAGCAGCTGCTGTTCAGCGTCGAGTGGGGGTACCCGTGGACGCGCGCCGCCGGGATCCACACGACCCCGACCGCGCGGCTGCTGTTCCGGGTCCTGCGCCACCTCAACCGCGGCGACTGCTACCGCGCCGTGCTGATCGTCGACCGATGAGCGCCGCGCCGCGCCTGACCGCCGTCGTCCTCAACCTCGACGGCCGCGAGCTGCTGGAGCGGATGCTGCCGACGCTCGTCGGCCAGGACCCCGAGGCGCGGCTGATCGTCCTCGACGACGGCTCCACCGACGGCTCGCCCGAGTGGGTGGAGCGCGAGTACGCCGGCCGGGTGCAGGTCGTGCGCAACCCGGGCAACCTCGGGGTGGCGCGCTCGTTCAACCGGGCCGTCGAGCTGGCCGCCGGCAGCGAGTACCTGGCGCTGCTGAACAACGACCTCGAGCTGGAGCCCGGGTACCTGGCGACGCTCGTCGGCGTCCTCGACGCGCACCCGGAGGCGGCGTCGGCGGTCGGGAAGATGCGCTCGGTCCGCGACCCGGCCCGGCTGGACGGCGCCGGCGACGCGTTCATGTGGTCGAGCGCGGCGACCCGGCGCGGGTACGGCGAGGTCGACGCCGGGCAGTACGACGAGCCCGGCGAGGTGTTCAGCGCGTGCGGGGGCGCCGCCGTCTACCGGATGGCCGCCTTCGCCGACGTCGGCGTCTTCGACGGCGACTTCTTCGCCTACCTGGAGGACATCGACTGGGGGTTCCGCGCCCGGCTGCGCGGCTGGACGGCCCGCTACGAGCCGGCGGCCGTCGTCCACCACGTCGGCGGCGCGACGACGAACCGCAACGCCGCGTTCTTCGGGATGCTCCAGCGCCGCAACCAGCTGCTGCTCGTCGTCAAGGACTACCCGGCCCGGGCGCTGTGGCTCCACTGGCCGAAGATCGCCCTGCACCACGCCGGCTGGCTCGTCGCGTCGGTCCGCGACGGCGTCCTCGGCGGCCACCTGCGCGCGCTCGCCCAGGTCGTCGCGATGCTCCCGGCGACGCTGCGCAAGCGCCGCGCGATCCAGCGCGGCCGCCGCGTCCCGCTGGCCGCGCTCGACGCCGCGATCAGCCTCGAGCCGTACGCGGGCGACACGCTCGGCGAGCGCGCGCGCTCGATGGCCCGCGCCGCGGCGCCGCTCGTCCGCCGCCGGCGCTGACGCCCGCCGTTGTCGGATCCGCGTCGCGATGCGACCGCGAGCCGCCAACGGCCGCGCGCCGTCCTCGGCCGGGCCCTCTAGCCTCAGGCCGCCAATGTGCGGCATCGCGGCCATCGTGGGCGGACCGCCCCCAGACACGCCCGCGCTCGAGGCGATGGCGGCCCGTCTGGCCCACCGCGGCCCCGACGGGCAGGCCACCTGGCACGACGGGCACGCCGGGCTCGCGTTCCGGCGCCTGGCGATCATCGACCTCGACGAGCGCTCCATGCAGCCGATGCACCTCGGCGACCTGCACCTCGTCTTCAACGGCGAGATCTACGACTACCGCGAGCGCCGCGAGGAGCTGCGCGCGCTCGGCCACGAGTTCCGCACCGAGGGCGACGCCGAGGTCCTCCTGCACGCCTGGCGGGAGTGGGGCGAGGGCGCGCTGAACCGGATCGACGGCATGTTCGCCTTCGCGGTCTGGGACGCGGCGACCCGCACGCTGACCGCCGCGGTCGACCCGTTCGGCGAGAAGCCGCTGCTCTACGCGCGCGACCCCGACCACCCCGGCCGGCTCCTGCTCGCCTCCGACGTCCGGGCGCTGCGCGCCGCCGCCCCGCGCCTCGGCCGCCCCGACGAGCGCGCGCTCGCCCCGTACCTGGCGCTCGGCGCCGCCCCGCACGGCGGCGACACGTTCTTCGCCGGCGTGCGCCGCCTCCCCGGCGCCCACCTCATGCGCGTCCGCGACGGCCGCGTCGAGCTCGCCCGCTACTGGACCCCGCGCCGGGTCGAGACCCCGACGGCGCTCGAGCCCGCCGCCGAGCGCCTGCGCGAGCTGCTGCTGGGCGCGATCGCCCGCCGCCTGCGCGCCGACGTCCCCGTCGGCACGTCGCTCAGCGGCGGCGTCGACTCCTCCGGCGTCGTCGGCCTCAGCGCCCGCCTCGCCGGCGACCACCGCCGTCACGCCTTCACCGCCACCTTCCCCGGCTTCGAGCGCGACGAGTGGCCGTACGCGCACCTCACCGCGCAGGCGGCCGGCGTCGTCGAGCACCACGCGGTCGCCCCGACCGCGGCCGACCTCGCCCGCGACCTCGACGCGCTCGTCGCCGACCTGGAGGAGCCGACGGCCAGCGCCTCCGTCTACGCCCAGTGGCGGGTCTCGCAGGCCGCGCGCGAGGCCGGCGTCACCGTCATGCTCGACGGCCAGGGCGCCGACGAGCTGTTCGCCGGCTACCCGGCCCTCATCGGCTGGGCGCTGCGCTCCCAGGGCCCGGCCGCCCGCCTGCGCGCGCTGCGCGACCCCGCCCTGCGCGGCCTGCTCCTGCGCGCCGTCGGGGCCGAGCGCCTGCCCGAGCCGCTCGCCCGCCGCTACCGCGAGCGCCTCGCCACCCCGTACGCCGCCCCCGACGTCGCCC
>JADGIB010000322.1 GCA_019683665.1 Solirubrobacteraceae bacterium | reverse complement strand
CCGCCGGCCCGGTACGGTGCCCGGCGTGCCCCCGGCCCTGCCCGTCGCGCTCGCGGCGCTCGCCGCGACCGCCCTCCTCCCCGCGCCCGCCGCGGCGTCCTGCGAGCGCGCGGTGCGCTGGCACGGGACGCTCTACCTGGCCGCGCCGGCCGGGCTGGCGGCCCCGGCGGCGGGCCGGGCGCTCGGGGCCGGCGCGGTCCCGGGATGCGAGGACGTCGTGGTCGTCGCCGACGGCCAGGTCCGACCGCACCGCGAGCCCGACCGGCCGACGCGACTGTGGCGGGTGCGCGGGGTCGCGCCGGCCGTGGCCGTGCGGGCCCGCGACGGGCTCTACGTCAGCGCGGCGTGCAGCGACGCGCTGGCGCGGCGGCCGGCGACGCGACTGCCGGCGCGCTGCGGCCTGGGGCCGCCGCCCGGCGCGTGACGGCCGCCGGGCGCGTGACGGCCGCCGCGCGCGGGGCGGCGGCCGCGGTCGCTACTCCCACTCGATCGTGCCCGGCGGCTTGCTCGTGATGTCGAGGACGACCCGGTTGACCTCGCGCAGCTCGGCGATCATCCGCGACGCGATCTGCTCGAGCAGGTCGTAGGGCAGGCGCGCCCAGTCGGCGGTCATCGCGTCGTCGCTCGTGACCGCGCGGATGACGACGACGTGGCCGTACGTGCGCTCGTCGCCCTGGACGCCGACGGTGCGGATGTCGGGCAGGACGCAGAACGACTGCCACAGCTCCCGGTAGAGGCCCGCCTTGCGGATCTCGTCCTGGAGGATCGCGTCGGCATCGCGCAGGAGGTCGAGGCGCTCCTTCGTCGCCTCGCCGCCGACGACGCGGATGGCCAGGCCCGGGCCGGGGAACGGCTGGCGCCAGACGAGGCGCTCGGGCAGCCCCAGCTCGGCGCCGACGGCGCGCACCTCGTCCTTGAACAGCGAGCGCAGCGGCTCGACGAGCTCGAACCGGAGGTCGTCGGGCAGGCCGCCGACGTTGTGGTGCGACTTGATCGTCGCCGCGCCGGTGCCGCCGCCGGACTCGATGACGTCCGAGTAGAGCGTGCCCTGGACGAGGAAGCGGGCGCCCTCGAGCTTGGCCGCCTCCTCCTCGAAGACGCGGATGAACTCGGCGCCGATGATCTTGCGCTTCGCCTCGGGCTCGGTGACGCCCTTCAGCCTGGCCAGGAACCGCTCCTCGGCGTCGACGGCGACGAGCGGCACCTTGAAGTGGTCGCGGAAGGCGGAGATGACCTGCTCGCCCTCGTTCTTGCGCATGAGGCCGTGGTCGACGAACACGCAGGTGAGCTGGTCGCCGACGGCCTTGTGGACGAGGAGCGCGGCGACGCTCGAGTCGACGCCGCCCGACAGGCCGCAGATGACCTTCCCGTCGCCGACCTGGGCGCGGATCCGCTCGATCTGGTCCTCGACGATGTTCGCGGCGCTCCAGGTGCGGTCGCAGCCGCAGATGTCCTCGAGGAACGTCGTCAGGACGTGCTGGCCGTAGGGCGTGTGGACGACCTCGGGGTGGAACTGGATGCCGTAGATCCCGCGCTCGACGCTCTCCAGCGCGGCGACCGGCGAGGCGGTCGACGAGGCGAGCGCGGTGAAGCCGGGCGGCGGCGCGAAGACGGTGTCGCGGTGCGACATCCAGCACGTCTGCTGCTCGGGGGTGCCGGCCAGCAGGCGGCCGTGCTCCGTGACGGTCAGGTCCGAGCGCCCGAACTCGCCGACCTCGGCGGCCTCGACGCGGCCGCCGAGCTCGCGCGCGAGCAGCTGCATGCCGTAGCAGATCCCGAGCACGGGGATGCCGAGCTCGAGCAGCTCCCGCTCCAGGCGCGGCGCGTCGTCGGCGTAGACGGACGCCGGGCCGCCCGAGAGGATCAGGCCCTTCGGGCGGCGCCTGCGCACCTCCTCGACGCCGACGTGGTACGGCAGCAGCTCCGAGTAGACGCCGCACTCGCGGACGCGGCGGGCGATGAGCTGCGAGTACTGGCCGCCGAAGTCGAGGACGACGACCTCGTCGGTCGCCGACGGCGACGCGACGTCGAGCGGCGACTCCTCGACGAGCTCGGTCGCGGCCGTCGACGACGTCACGACGTGCTCACGCTGCGTCATCGGCCCTCCGTGCGACGGCGGGTCAGCGGGGTGCCGTGGGGAGCGAGCCCGTCGGGCCGGCTCCCCACCGCCGGGCGCGCACGTCCGCCCTCCGCGCGAAGGAGCGTCAGCGAGTCCGCGCCGTGGAGAGCGAGCCCCCGGGGCGAGCTCTCCACCGTCACGCGCCCTGCAGGGCCGGGTCGGCCTCCGCGCCGGCGCCGTTGCGCGGCGCGTGCGCGGCCGCGGACGCGCCGCGGGCGCCCATGCCGATCTGCTGGGACTGCTGGAGCAGCTTGCCCTCGGTCTGCAGGGCCGGGGCGATCATCAGCTCGGCGCGGTTGAACTCGGCGATGTCGCGGTAGCCGCAGGTGGCCATCGACGTCTTCAGCGCGCCCATGAGGTTGAACGTGCCGTCGTTCTCGCGGGCCGGGCCGACGAGGATGTCCTGCAGCGACCCGTTCTGCACCGTCTGCACGCGCGCGCCGCGCGGGAGCGTCGGGTGGAACGTGGCCATCCCCCAGTGGTAGCCGCGGCCCGGCGCCTCGTAGGCGCGCGCGAGCGGCGAGCCGATCATGACCGCGTCGGCGCCGCAGGCGATGGCCTTCGCGACGTCGCCGCCGGTGCGCATGCCGCCGTCGGCGATGACCTGGCAGTACTCGCCGGTCTCGAGCATGTGCTGCGAGCGGGCGGCGGCCACGTCGGCGATCGCGGTCGCCTGCGGGACGCCGATGCCGAGCACGCCGCGCGTCGTGCACGCGGCGCCCGGGCCGACGCCGACGAGCACGCCGGCGGCGCCGGTGCGCATCAGGTGCAGGCCGGTGTGGTAGCTGGCGCAGCCGCCCACGACGACCGGGACGGGCACCTCGCGACAGAACTCCTTGAGGTTCAGCGGCGGACGCGACTCGTCCTGCGAGACGTGCTCGGCCGAGACGACCGTGCCCTGCACCACGAGGATGTCCAGGCCGGCCTCGAGGGCCAGCTCGTAGTAGTCGCGGACGCGCTGCGGGGTGAGCGACGCGGCGGCGACGACGCCCTGCTCCTTGATCTCCCGGATGCGCTGGGCCATCAGCTCGGGGATGAGCGGCGCCTTGTAGATCTCCTGCATCTCGCGCGTCGCGATCTCCTTCGGGAGCGACGCGATGCGCTCGAGCTGGGCGTCGGCGTCCTCGTAGCGGCACCAGATGCCCTCGAGGTTCAGCACGGCGAGGCCGCCGAGCTTGCCGATGATGCCCGCGGTCTTGGGCGACACGACACCGTCCATGGCCGAGGCCAGCAGCGGCAGCTCGAAGCGGTAGTCGCCGAGCTTCCAGGTGATGTCGACGTCGTCAGGGTCCCGCGTGCGCCGCGAGGGCACGATGGCGATGTCATCGAAGCCGTAAGCGCGGCGGGCCTTCTTCCCGCGACCGATCTCTACTTCCATAAGGGCGATCCTCGAATGTCCGATGGCGACGGCGGCTCAGACGAGCCTACCAACGCCCCAGGCGGATCCTTCGGCCCAGAACGAACGTCACACAGGCCGGGCGGCCGCGGCCGCTCAGCCGACCTCGGCGCCGGACGACAGCGCCTCGACCGAGACCTCGCCCAGGAGCCGGTCGACCCCGCGCGGGTCGACGA